>JANYBQ010000566.1 GCA_025360705.1 Betaproteobacteria bacterium
GAACAAGCTATACCGCTTCATGGACCGCAATCCGGCCGTGGAAATACATCCGGTGGACTTCACCAACGATCCCGCGTTGGCCGGGCAGAACGACAACCTGGTCGCCATCAACGCCACTCTGCAGATCGACCTGCTGGGGCAATGCGGCTCCGAGAGCCTGGGGCACCTGCCTTTTTCAGGCACCGGTGGCCAGTCCGACTTCGTGCGCGCTGCCAACCGCTCGCGCGGCGGCAAGTCTTTTATCGTGCTGCCGTCAACCGCCAAGGACGACAGCATCTCGCGCATCGTGCCGGTGCTTGCCCCCGGCACCCACGTCAGCACCAGCAAGAACGACATCAATTACGTGGTGACCGAATACGGCGTGGCTCAATTGCGCGGCAAGTCCGCCAAGCAGCGTGCGCGGGAGTTGATAGGCATCGCGCACCCGGACTTTCGCGCCGAGCTGAGCGAGCAGGCCCGACGCATCAACCTGCTGGGAGCCTGATTTATGAACACGCCGGCATTCAGACTGGCGGCCTTGCTGGTTCCGATATGCTCGCCGTGTGCGTGGCCCAGCAGCATCACATGTACGTCGCCCAGCCGCAGGTCGCCTGCGCCGGCCACCGACGCACCGAGGTCGTAGACGATGCGCACGCCCGTCGGGTCCTCAAACAGCATTGCCCTGTCGGTGGCGCAGGACTGACCCGCTTGTGCGCCCAGGGGCGTGGTCTTTACCGTCTGACCCTGCGCCGCTGCGCTGCCCACCCATATCGCGGATAGAAAGACAACCGATTTACGCCTAATTGCACGGCAGTCTCCCGATGTGCTGACCCCGGTGGCGCGACGGTATACCTCTACACTCTGCCCAGCCAAAAAATGGAATACCCGACCTTCGGGTGATGCATGACGACCGACAGGCTGTTGCCAATTCCGCGTGAAGAAGTCTTCAAGCTCGAGCCTTTCGAAGGCCTGAAGCTGGAGCACATACGCCTGCCCATCGGAACGATCGAACTCGCGGCGGCACGCGAAGTACTTTTGGGCAGTCCATTTCTTGGTTTCGATACCGAAGTCAAGCCTGCATTCAAGGCCGGCGAGGCCATGCGCGGCCCCGACGTCGTGCAGTTTTCAACCGGCGGACACGCCTTCGTGTTCCAAATGCATGAGGCGGGCAGCGAGGCACTGGTACGTGAAGTGCTGGCCGCACCCGATGTCGTCAAAGTCGGCTTCGACCTACGCAGCGACCAAAAGCAATTGATGCACCGGCTGGGCATACACGCACAGCCGCTACTGGACCTGGACTTTGTGTTCAGGGCGCGCGGATACCCAAAGTCCATCGGGGTCAAGGCCGCCATCGCGCTGCTGTTCAACAAACGGCTGCTGAAATCGAAACGCGTGACAACTTCGAACTGGTCCAACCGCACGCTGGAACCCCGGCAAATACTCTATGCCGCCAATGACGCGTATGCGGCCTGGGCTGTTCTGGACGCGCTGGGACTGCCTGCGCATGAATTGCCGATCTGGGCCAACGGGATGTCGATGATGCCGGCCGCGCTTCAGGCCTGTCCCAGCAGCTGATCGCGCAACATCCGCTTCTTCACCCTTGCCGGTGGACGTCATCGGCAGCGACGGTACAAACTCCGCCTGGTTGGCGCCGATACGCAAGAGGGTATCGCGGCCCAGGTCGAACGCCGCAAGCCTGTGTTCAGGGGCCGTTGAGACGCCCCTACTCTATGTTCTGCACCTGCTCGCGCATTTGCTCGATCAGCACCTTCATGTCGACCGAGAGGTGGGTCAGCTCAAGCGCGGCGGACTTGGAGCCCATGGTGTTGGCTTCGCGGTGTAGTTCCTGGATCAGGAAGTCAAGCCTTTTACCGATTTCGCCGCCTTTGGAGATCAGCCGTTCCAGCTCGTCCAGATGCGATCCCAGGCGCGTGATTTCTTCGGCTACATCGATGCGCATGGCAAAGGCGGTGGCTTCGGCCAGCGCGCGGTCCTGCGCGGCTTCGGGTATCGCGGTGCCTGGCGCGGCGGACATGGCGTCTTTCCAGCGCTCGATAAAGCGCTGGCGCTGGGACGCCACCAGCTTCGGCACCAGCGGCGTAGCATGCTGCGCCAGTTTTCGGATATGGCCGATGCGCTCGATCAATGTTGCCGCCAGCCGCGTGCCTTCGCGTTTGCGCGCCGCAAGCAACTCTTTTAGCGCCTTTTCGGCCAGCGGAAGCACATCGGCGCTCCAGGCGCGGGCACCGCCCTGTTCAGCCGCTGCAAGGCGCAACACGTCGGCCACGCACAAGGGCTGGACATCGCCGATCCACGCTTTGACATTGTCCTGAACCGCATTCAGGCGTTGCAGCAAGCGCGTCGAAGGCTCCGCTACCGGGCTTGCCGAACCGCCTTCGATAGTCGCGCGGACCTCGACCTTGCCGCGTTTGAGCTGCCCGACCAGGAGCTCGCGCAATGCGGGCTCGAACTGCCGAAGCTCTTCGGGCAGGCGGAACGAGAGGTCCAGAAAACGGCTGTTGACGGACCGGATTTCGAGCCCCAACCAGCTGCCGGAGCCAGCTTTTGGCTCGTGCGTGGAAGCGGGTTGGGCGGCGCTGCTTTGCACCGTTGCGTACCCGGTCATACTGTAAACTGGCATGTCGTTACTTTGTGTAGGGGGAGGGCATCCCGGCGATACCGGACACGGCCGATATCCGGGTGTAAGCCGCAACTATTTTCTAAGGTATGTCAAAGGTCAAACCCGCTGCGCTACCGCCGGATACCGTGATTGGCGGTTATCGCATTATCCGTAAAGTGGCGGCGGGCGGTTTTGGTCTGGTGTATCTCGCGCTCGATTCTGAAGGCCAGCAGGTCGCGGTCAAGGAATATTTGCCCTCGTCGCTGGCTTCACGCTCGGCCGGCGAAATGGCGCCGCAGGTGCCGCCCGAAAAACTTTCGCTGTACCGCCTTGGCCTCAAGAGTTTTTTTGAAGAAGGGCGTTCGCTGGCCCAGATCTCGCACCCATCGGTGGTCAGCGTGATGAACTTCTTCCGCGAGAACGAGACGGTCTACATGGTGATGAACTATCTGGAGGGCAGCGCCCTGCAGGATTTCATCATCACCGCGCGCGAGCTCAAGCAGCAAAAAGTGTTTCGCGAGTCGACCATCCGCTCGCTGTTTGACGAGATTCTGCGCGGGCTGCGCATCGTGCACCAGCACAAAATGCTGCACCTGGACATCAAGCCCGCCAACATCTTCATACCCGACGACAACAAGTCCGTGCTGATTGACTTTGGCGCCGCGCGCGAGGTGCTGAGCAA
>JANYBQ010000665.1 GCA_025360705.1 Betaproteobacteria bacterium
AGAATCAAGTTGATCGTGGCGACCTGGCTCGCGTCAAGAAGCGACGTGGCGTAAAGCGTAACCTGGACCGGCGCGATTAGCGGAGCGAATGCCCAGGTGTTTGCTGCGAAATGGGTCGTGGTGGTGAGCACCTCTTGAATCGTCGCCCCCCCGTAGTCAATGGTGGCGCCGCTTTCAGGAACTGAGGCACCGCCAACCACCACCGTCCACGCGACCGGACCCGTCGAGTCCAGCTCGAAAGTTTGGCCGACCGCAAGGTAGATTGTTTGTTGATACCCAGGCAACACCCCGACTCCGGCAAGAGGCTGGCCGGCCACGAGAACGCCGATATCAAACGCGGGAGGCGGAGGCACGTAATCGCCTCCACCTCCTCCGCCACACCCCGACAAGGCGACTGCGGCACTGACAAGCAAGGCACCTGCATAAACTCGAATTGATCTCATGGCATGGACTTTGATAGAAGTTACTGTTAGCTGCGCGCTCAATTCAAGCGGCTGTCTGCTGTCTTCACTACAACGACGCCCTTGATCATTGACGGTTGATGTTGGATCACATCTGTGTGGCGGACGTTGACCAGGATTGGCCCGAAATGTTTGGTGATAACTTCGTGCAAGGTGTCGTGCTTGGCAATGTCAGGCCACCAGTATTCGAGTGCTGCTTTTTAATCCTGTACTCGCGCGCCAGGTATGAAAGTCGGCTAGCGGGCAGCGACGTTGGAGCGTTCAGCCAGGAATATTTCCACGCGGCGGTTGCTTGCGCGGCCGGCGGCCGTGTTGTTGTCTGCGATGGGATCATGCTCACCCTGCCCCGCGGTGAACACGCGGCGCGGATCAACGCCACGTGATGCCAAATAGTCGCGCGCAGACTGGGCACGCTGCACCGACAGGGGGTCATTGATTGCATTGGATCCAACGTTGTCAGTATGGCCCACGATGCGAATCTCGGTATTGGGCTGATTGGCCAAGCCGCTTGCGAACTGGTCCAGGATTGGGCGCAGATTGGGTTTGATTTCAGCGCGGCCAGTGTCGAAGGAAATGTCGCTGGGAATGTTCAGCTTGAGCTGGTTGTCCTGCGTCTGGGTCACCGCCACGCCGGTGCCTTGGGTAGCGCGTTCCATCGCCGCCTTCTTGTCCGCCATATGCTGGGACCACACGTAACCACCGGCGGCGCCGAGCAGCCCCCCGATAACCGCGCCTTTTGCGTTGCCGCCGATTGCTGCCCCGGCCAAGGCACCGACACCGGCTCCCACGGCTGTATCGCGGGTGCCGGGCGTCATGCTGCCCATGTTCATGTCGGCGCAGCCCGCGATGAAAAAGGTGGCAGCGGTGGCGCAAAGCACAAACCCGCGAATACCGATGTGTTTGATGATCATCTGGACTTCCTTGAAAAATCTCTATCCAGCCATTGAAATCCACATTGCGTACCTTTCCCGCCAGAACAGGACGCCTGTAAAAGTAGGACTACCGCTCGTTGGTACGGGAAGCTGATACCGACCACCAAGACAATCGGACTAAGTTGCAACTGGCCCGAATCCAGGCGAACCTGCTCAGAAACATGGCGAAAAGCGGATGGACGCGTGGTTCGTTATGACTACCGTCCCCTCCAAGCGCATGTGCCTGAAGTCGGCGATCAAACCGTTGCCAAACTCGCCATCATTTCAACGCCCAGCGGCACATGGCAAGCCGTGACCATCTCGAACAAGTTGCGACCGCAGCCACCATCGCGTCGAAGACGCTGACAAGGTCTGCTCCCGTGAAGCGCGGCGCTATTCGAGCGGCTTCAGTTGCTGCAGCAACGTCGGCAGCAGTTCACTGACCGTCGGGTGGATCGGCATCGCCCGTGACAGCGTGGTGTACGGCTGCCCAGCGGCCATCAAGCCCAGCAGCACATGCACTACTTCGTCGCCGTTGTGGCCGAGGATCGCGGCGCCTAGTATTTGCTTGCTTTTGGCATCGACCAATACCTTCATGAACCCTTGGGTCTCGCTCATTTCGCGTGCGCGACCGACGCGCTGCATCGGCATCTTTCCGATCAACGCTGGCCGCCCGCTGGCCCGCACCTCTTGTTCGTTCATGCCCACGCGACCAAGCGCCGGATCAATGAAGAGCGCGTAGCAGGGAATGCGGTCCGAAATGCGGCGCGGATCGCTGTCGAACAGGTTCGCGGCCACGATTTCGTAGTCGTTGTAGGCGGTGTGCGTGAAAGCGCCGCGGCCGTTGCAGTCGCCAACCGCCCAGACACCTGCGCAGCTTGTCAGGCATTGGTCGTCGACCTGGATGTAGCCACGTTCGTCGGTGCGCACTCCGGCAGCCTCCAGGCCCAGGCCGTCGGTGTTGGGCTGGCGTCCAATCGCCAGTAGCAAATGGCTGCCAACGATCACCGCAGCTTCTTCGCCGCAGCGCGCCTTGACCGCAATCTGCGCGCCTTGGCGCGACAGCGACAGGCACTCGGCACCCAATTCAAACCGGACACCTTCGTGTTCAAGAATCTGGCGGATTCCGTCCGACACATCCTCGTCTTCGCGCGCCAGCAGCCGGTTTGACTTCTCGACCACGGTTACCTCGGCACCAAAGCGCCGCATCATTTGCGCAAACTCCAGGCCAATATAGCTGCCACCGACTATCACCAGATGCTGCGGCACCTGTGCCAGTTGCAGGATCGACACGTTGTCCATAGTAGACACTTGGTCGATACCTTCAATCTGCGGGCGCACCGAGCGGCCACCAACATTCAAAAAAATGCGCGGCGCCTTGAGCTGGCGCTCGCCGACTTGCACGGTGTGCACTGCGATGAAGCGCGCGTTGCCAGTGATGACTTCGGTATTCGCCAGTCCCCGCAGCCACTTCTCGACGCCTTCTCTGGACTGGCGCACCAACTGGTCCTTACGCGCCATCACCCGCACCATCTGGACGCGGACCTCGCCCGCATCAAAGCCAAACTCCGCGCCGCGCCGTGCCTGATGAATAGCGCGCGCGCTGGCCACCAACGTTTTGGTCGGCACACAGCCGACGTTGACACAGGTGCCGCCAAAAGCGCCGCGCTCAATCAGCGCGGTCTTCAGGCCCTCCCGGCTACAGCGTGCCGCCAGGGACGGCCCCGCCTGGCCGGCGCCAATAATGATTGCGTCAAAGGATTCAGTCTGCATGTGATGTAGCTTTCACTAGCGCATGGGTGCGCCCTCCAACAATTATGACTGCCGTTTGCAGGGTCTGTCGGCGCAACGCCGAAGGCTGTTGACCCGTCTAGCCTGAATATTTCACGCAAATGAGTCGGCAGTCCCGCCTTGCGGCGCGTTGTCATTGGTATTCGACGCCAATCACAACCTGGGACTGCCAATGCCAAACTGTACCGAAGAAACTGGAACAAGCAAGATTGATTTTGGC
>JANYBQ010000697.1 GCA_025360705.1 Betaproteobacteria bacterium
CGCCAGCGCCGTCGCCCAGGCGGCTTCCACCGGCGCCCGGTTGCTGGCCGATATTTCGCGTGCCCTGGTTGCTATTTCGGCCTCCGGGCCGGACACGGTGGCCAGTTCGATAGCGATGCGAAAGAAGCCGCTGTAATAGAAATCCTGACAGTCGTCCAGCAGAGCCTTCAAGGCTTGCTCCACCGTCGGCCTGGAATGCGCGCGCGCCAGCCCTTGTTGCGACGCGTGCGCGAACACATCCTGCAGCGCTCCCGCGGCCAGCAGTTCCTTGGACGGATAGTGATGGGTAAGCGCACCGCGCGAAACCGCCGCCAGATCGGCTACGTCCACCGTGCTCAAACCCGCGTAACCCTTGGCGTGCAGGATGGCGATGGCGGCGTCCAGAATCTTGCGCTGCGTTTGCTCGCGCCTCTGAGTCTGGGTGCGCCTGCCACGGGGCGATGTGACAGATGCGGGGGTTGAAATATCGGCGGTTGAAGAGCTTCGACGGGGCCGGACCGGGCGCGCTGAGGTAGGCATGAACGTTTCGCTTGTAGGCATCTGCGACCGGGCAATACTAGCAGGGGTGATCCGGCTTGGCAGACGGCCAAGCGCTTCAACCCCGAAAGCGTTTGCGGGTCAGCACCAGTGCCAGCCAGAAACCAGCCACCGTGTAGACCAGCAGCACCAGTCCGTGGCGCCAGGGGTCGCTGGGCCACTGGTCCATGAACAGCGGGCGCACCAGCTCCACGGCACTGGTCAGTGGCAGCCATTCGGAGACCAGGCGCACCACCGGGGGCAACTGTTCGCGCGGAAAGAAAATGCCGCTGAGGAACATCATCGGTGTGAGGAAAAGCGTGAAATAGTAGGTGAAGAAATCGTACCCCTTGGCTACTGCATTGAAGATCAACGCGATGCACGAAAACGTCATGCCGACAAACAGCAACACCGGCCATGCGAGCAGCAGCTTGGGACTGTGGCTGATATCCAGCGCCAGCATCACGCACAGGATCGCGGTGACGTTGAACAGGGACTTGAACGAGGCCCACAACATTTCGGCCAGCACGATGTCGTCCAGCCGTACCGGAGCATTCATGATGCCGTCCCAGGTCTTTTGCACGTGCATGCGCGAGAAGGCCGAGTACAAGGCCTCGAACGAGGCCGCATTCATTGCGCTCATGCAAATGCTGCCGCTGGCCAGGAACAGGATGTACGGCACCTTGGTACCACCCGCCACGCCTCCCACCGTGACCTGCCCCACCAGCGCGCCCAGGCCGTAGCCGAACGCCACCAGCCACATCAGCGGCTCGGCGATATTGCCGACCAGGCTGGGGATGGCCAGCTTGCGCCACACCAGCAGGTTGCGCATGAAAACCGGCCAGAACCGCATCGACAGGCGCGGTACATTCCAGACCGTTGACACTGCGCGCATCAGCCATCCTCCCTGATTTGGCGCCCCGTCAGTTTCAGGAACAGGTCTTCCAGATTGGCCGGGCGGTGCAGGGTGCGCAACTGGGGCCACGCGGTCAGCGCGTCGAGTACCTGCCCGGCATCGTGGGTGTAGAAAAACACCGTCTCACCGCTTGCCTCCACGCGCGCGGCCAGCTTGCGGATAGGTGACTCCATCAATGCCGCCGCACCCACGCCGTAGACCTCGACCACGTCGGGTTCGAGATGTTCCGCGATCAGCGCGCGCGGCGTGCCTTCGGCGATCTTGCGTCCATGGTCCAGCACCAGCAGGCGCGAACAAAGGCGCTCGGCTTCGTCCATGAAGTGGGTCGTCAGCAAAATCGACTTGCCCTGTTGCAACAACACCTGCAAGCGCTCCCACATCAGGTGGCGCGCCTGCGGGTCGAGGCCGGTTGTGGGCTCATCCAGCAACAACAACTGGGGGTCGTTGACCAAAGCGCGCGCCAGACTCAAGCGGCGTTTCATACCGCCCGACAATGCGCCCGGTTTGGAGGCGGCTTTGTTTGTGAGCGACGCGAAATCCAGCAACGCCGGAACACGCTGCCTGATTTGCGCGTTGCGCATGCCGAAGTAACGGCCGTAGACCAGCAGGTTTTCGGCGCAGCTGAAATCGGGGTCGAGTGTGTCGATCTGGCTCACCACCCCAAGTTGCGCCTTGATCGCCATTGCGTCCCGCGGCATGCGCCAACCGATCGAATCCGGTGCGCCGAAGTCGTACACGATTTCGCCGGCATCGGGCGCACTCAAGCCCAGGCACATCCGAATAGTGGTCGTCTTGCCTGCGCCGTTGGGGCCGATTATCCCCAGGCATTCACCGGGCGCAATGGTGAACGACAGGTCGTCCACCACCTTGCTCTCGCCGTACTTCTTGCTCAGGTGCTCGACGCTCAGCAGGCGCCTGGCCGGGGAGCGTGCCAGCGTCACTGAAACGCGACCTCCGCGAAGCTGCGCAGCTTGCGGCTGTGCAGCTGGTCCACGCCCTGTTCGCGCAACAGCTCGATGGCGCGTATACCGATGCGCAGATGCTGGTCCACGCGTTCGCGGTAGAAGTGGTCGGCCATGCCGGGCAGCTTGATTTCGCCATGCAGCGGTTTGTCGCTGACGCACAGCAGTGTTCCGTAGGGCACGCGAAAACGAAAACCGTTGGCCGCGATGGTGGCGCTTTCCATATCCAGCGCCACCGCGCGGCTCTGGCTGAAGCGCCGCTGCGGGCCGTTGTCGGGCAGCAGTTCCCAGTTGCGGTTGTCGGTGCTGGCGACCGTGCCGGTGCGCATGATGCGTTTTAGCTCGGGCCCGTTCATCTGCGTCACGTCGGCCACCGCCTGTTCCAGCGCCACCTGGATTTCGGCCAGCGCCGGAATCGGCACCCACAAGGGCAACTCTTCGTCCAGCACATGGTCTTCGCGTACGTAGCCGTGCGCCAGTACGTAGTCGCCCAGGTTCTGCGTGTTGCGCAATCCGGCGCAATGGCCCAACATGATCCAGGCATGCGGCCGCAATACGGCGATGTGGTCGGTTATGTTCTTGGCGTTTGCAGGGCCGACACCGATATTGACCATCGTGATGCCGGCGCGGTCGGCGCGCAGCAGGTGGTAGCCCGGCATCTGCGGCAGCCGCGGCGGTTCGGCGCCGAACTCATCACCGGCCTGCGCGGCCATGCCGATACGCCTTGTGACCATGTTGCCGGGCTCGACGAATGCGATGTAGTCGCTCTTGGGGTCCTGCATGGCGGCGCGGCCCAGGCGCACGAATTCGTCGATGTAGAACTGGTAGTTGGTGAACAACACGAAGTTCTGGAAGTACTCGGGCGCGGTGCCGGTGTAGTGGCGCAGGCGGTGCAGCGAATAATCGACACGCGGCGCGGTAAAAAGCGCCAGCGGTCGCGGCTCGCCCGGACTCGGCTCGTAGGTGCCGTTGGCGATGCCATCGTCCATCGCGGCCAGGTCGGGCAGGTCGAACAGGTCGCGCATCAACTGGCGCCGCTGCGGGCTCAGGCTGCCTTCTATATGGTCGTTTTCCGCAAACGAGAAATGCACCGGAATCGGCTGGGTGCTGACGCCGACTTCCAGTTCCACGTTATGGTTTTGCAGCAGCAGGGTGAACTGCTCCAGGTAATAGGCGCCGTACAGGTCGGGCCGGGTCAAGGTAGTTTCGAACCGGCCCGGGCCGGCCACGAAGCCGTAACTCAGGCGCGCGTTGTCACCGGTGTCGGTACGCGACACCGTATGCGTCTGGACGCGCACGAACGGATAACAGGCGCGGGCATGTCCGGGCAACACCTCGCCGGCCACATAACGCTGCATGGCCTTGCGCAAATGCGCCAGGCCGGCGTCGTAAATCTTGCGTGCCTGCGCCAGCGCGGCAGCCGGATCGGTATAGCGCGAGGTCGCGACAGGAGGGGGAAGGTAAGCCATGCCGCTATTGTCCACAATGGCGATGACACTCGCAGTTAGCACGTATCGGCCAGCGTGATGCAACCGCGGCCGGCACGGGCTGTTATCGTACGGCGGGGCTGGTTGGGATGGGCCTTGCGGCGCCGCAATCATCAGGAGCAAAAAATGGATCTCGGTATTACCGGTAAATGGGCGTTGGTGTGCGGGGCCAGCAAGGGCCTGGGCCTGGGCTGCGCGCAGGCGCTGGTGCGCGAAGGCGCAAACGTGGTCATCGTCGCACGCGGTGCGCAACAGCTGGAAACGGCAGCGGCTGAACTGCGCGCCATACATGGTGGCAAAGCGGTCAATGTGATTGGGGTCGCCGCCGACATCACCACCGAACACGGACGCACGGCAGCATTTGCCGCGCCGGGCGGCCCAGGCAGCGCCTTCGACATCGTCGTGACCAATGCCGGGGGCCCGCCGCCCGGAGACTTCCGCGACTGGGAACGCGAGGCCTGGATCAAGGCCCTGGACGCCAACATGCTGACGCCGATCTGGTTGATCCGGGCCACGGTGGACGGCATGGCACAACGCGGCTTCGGCCGCATCGTCAACATCACGTCGGGTGCGGTTAAGGCGCCGATCTACAACCTGGGCCTGAGCAATGGCGCGCGCAATGGCCTGACCGGATTTATCGCCGGCCTTGCGCGCAGCGGCGTGGCGGCCTCCAACGTGACCATCAACAACCTGTTGCCCGGTGCTTTCGATACCGACCGGCTGCGCGCGACCATGGTGACCGCGGCCCAGAAAAGCGGCCAGACCATGGACGCCGCGCTGGACGCGCGCAGCAAGACCATTCCAGCCAAACGTTTCGGCACATCCCAGGAATTCGGCGCCATCTGCGCCTTCCTGTGCAGCCAGCAAGCGAGTTACATCACAGGGCAGAACATCCTGGCGGATGGCGGGGGGTATCCGGGGACGTTCTGAGGCGCGTAGTGCAGCGGTTCCGTTGCGCTTCAGCGTGAGCGAGACGGCCGCCCGGCTTTGCGGGCAAGCCTGCCCCCCCTCAGGCGATGGCTTTCACCGCCTCGCGCATGGTCACGAACTCTTCGGCCATGGTCGGGTGGATGCCGATGGTGCCGTCGAAGACCGCCTTGGTTGCGCCGGCCTTCATTGCTACCGCGAAGCCTTGCACGATCTCGCCCGCGTCCGGCCCCACCATATGCAGGCCCACCACGCGGTCGGTGGCGTCTTCGACCACCAGCTTCATCAAGCTGCGTTCGCTACTGCCGCTCAGGGTGTGCTTCAGGGCCTTGAATTCGCTGCGGTAGACCGTGACCTTGCCGAAGCGTGTGCGCGCGTCGGCTTCCGAATATCCCACGGTGCCGACATTGGGGTGTGTGAACACCGCGGTCGGTATGAACTGGTAACTCATACCGCGCGCCGGCCGGCCGGCTG
>JANYBQ010000701.1 GCA_025360705.1 Betaproteobacteria bacterium
AGCTTGCTCCCGGTATTCGGCGCTATCGAGTGCCGGGATTTCCATACAACATCCTCTATCGCCAATTGGGTAAGGACATTGAGGTTCTTGTAGTCGCGCCTCATCGTCGCCGTCCAGGCTATTGGCTCGGCCGGCTTTAGCTAGTCGTTCCACAAACGGACGCCTGCGGCGCGCGTGATCTCTGACGTTCAATTCACGCTAACCAACACCACTCGCCGCCGATGAGGTCGGGGTGGGCGGCGCAGCGAAATCAAGGAGTAGCAGGGGGCCATAGGCCGACGACGGAGGACATTCGCGGAGCTGCCCACCCTGGCCTCAGCGGCTCGCGAAGGCATCGGCGTACAACCGGTCCCGCGCCACACTTCATGACCTTCAAACCCAATTTGGCAGACGCGCGTCGCCCGCCGCCAACCAGGGATCGGCGCGCTCTTCGATGTCAAGCCTTGACATATTCTGATAAAGTCGTTTTCTTCTTTAAGAGGAACAAGTCATGGGAATGAACGTGAACCTCACCCCCCAACTGGAGGCACTTGTACGCTCCAAAGTGAACTCCGGCATGTACACCTCTGCCAGCGAGGTCGTTCGCGAAGCGCTTCGCCTTATGGACGAGCAGGATCGTCTTCGACAAGTGAAGCTTGATGGGTTGCGAAGCGAGGTTCGCAAGGGCCTCGACAGCGGTGTCAGCGAAAAGTGGGACGCGACCGCCGTGAAGGCAAAGGCGCGTGCTCGCCATGCGGCCAAGCCGACCGTTGCGTAGATGTCGCGCGTGACGCGGCGTCCGCAGGCGGAGGCGGATATTCTCGAAATTTGGGGTTACATCGCTGAAGACAGCGTTGTTGAGGCTGATCGTTGGGTGGACCGGCTGGACGAGAAATTCTCGCTATGGGCTACCCAACCCATGATGGGACGCGGTCGAGACGAATTGGCACCCGGAATTCGCAGCCTCGTGTTTGGCCGATACGTCGTATTCTTTGAGCCCTTGCCCGACGGCATCGATGTCGTTCGAGTTTTGCACGGTTCACGCGATATCGATGCCAGCTTTGAGCTGTGAATTGAAGCGGGTTTCATTTAGGAAGGTTGCAGGGCATGGAATTTTTCCTGGGCATAGACACCGGAGGCACCTTCACCGACGCGGTGCTGCTGGACAGCCGCAAACAGGTGGTGGCCGCCGCCAAGAGCCTGACGACGCGTTTCGATCTGTCGATCGGCATCGGCGGTGCGATCGACAAACTGCCGGCCGGCATGCTGGCCCAGGTAGATCTGGTGTCGCTGTCAACCACGCTCACCACCAACTCGGTGGTCGAGGGCAAAGGCTCGCCGGTTTGCGTCTTGCTGGCCGGGTACGACGCGGCGCAGATCAAGGCCAGCGGGTTGATCGAGATGCTGGGTATGGACGCCATCGTGTCGCTGCCGGGCGGGCATGACGCGGGCGGTATGGCCTTGTGTGACCTGGACGAGGCGGCGTCGCGCGCCGCCATCGAGCGCCAGGCGCCGCGGATCTCGGCGTTCGCTATTTCCGCCAGCTTCGGGGTCCGCAATCCGGAACATGAATTGCGTTTGCGCGCCTGGGTCGAGGAGCTGTGTGACAAGCCGGTGACCTGCGGGCACGAGCTTGCGTCCAGCCTGGGCGCCCCGCGCCGCGCCATGACGGTGGCGCTCAACGCCCGCATGATTTCGCATGTCAAGGCGCTGATCGAATCGGTCAGGATCACCTTGGCGGCGCGCCACGTCGACGCGCCCTTGATGATCGTCAAAGGCGACGGCAGCCTGATCAACGTGGAAAGTGCGCTCAAGCGCCCGGTCGGCACTGTGTTGTCCGGACCGGCCGCCAGTGTGCTGGGCGCCTGCGCTTTGAGCGGCCACCAGGACGCCATCGTGGCCGATATGGGCGGCACCACGACCGACATTGCGGTGGTACGGGGCGGTCGCCCCGAATTGGGTTTCGACGGCGCGATGATCGGCCAGTGGCGCCCGATGGTCGAGGCGATCCGGATTTACGCGATCGGCCTGGGCGGCGATAGCGAGGTGCGTTTTGGCGGCGGTGAAGGGCTGGTGATCGGCCCGCGCCGCGTGGTGCCGTTGAGCCTGCTGGCGTACGAACATCCGCGCATATTGGCGGTGCTGGAGCGCCAGCAGACCGAATCGCCGCATGCCAGCCAGATTCGTTTTGCGCAGCGCCTGCATGCGGACGCGGCAACGCTTGCGCGTCTGCCCGACGACGAACTGGCCGCTTGGGAAAGACTGGCCCGCGGCCCGGTGGACCTGGAGCGCGCCAACATGGAAGAGCGTGGCCTGTCACGTGCAGTGGCCCGGCTGGAGCGCAAGGGGCTGGCGATCTACAGCGGCTTTACGCCCAGCGACGCGGCGCATGTACTGGGCATGTCGAGCCATTGGAGCACTGACGCCGCTATTTTCGGCGCGCGTATCTGGTCCCGCCAGATGCGCCATTTGTACGGTTTGGGCAAGTGGGTCCAAGGCGACGCCGAGGCGCCCGCACGCCAGGTGGTGGACAAGGTCATCGACACGATTTGCCAGAAGCTGATCGAGGCCGGGCTGAACGACGCCGGCCAGATGAACGAGGGTAATGCCGGCAGACTAGCAACGCTGCTGACCACGATGGCGCTGCACCGGCGTGGTAACCCGACCGGATCGCCGTCGGCTTTTGCCCTGCAGTTCGCACCCGGTCTGCCACTGGTGGCAGTGGGAGCGCCCGCGGCCAGTTATTACCCTGACGTGGCCAGGGGCCTGGGCGTGGAATTGAAGTTGCCGCCGTTCGCCGAAGTCGCCAACGCGGTCGGCGCGGTGTTGGCGCAGGTGTCGCAGCGCGTGCATATCGTGGTGTCGCAACCGGTGCGCGGGGTATTTCGCGTTTTCACCAAGGCCGGTCCCCGCGATTTCACGTCGGTAGAGCCGGCCATCCGCCACGCGCAGGAACTTGCCAGTTACGAGGCCATGGCGCATGCGATGGAGGCCGGCGCCGTGCATGCGAACGTGGAGTTGAGCCAGCAGGACAACAAGGTCAGCAACGACATCGACGGCGACATGTTTTTCGAGGCCCGTGTCACCGCTACTGCGTCTGGGCCGCCATTGACGCGCCAACACAAGGAGGCGCAGCGTGCCGAACGGGCCGGTGTCACGCAGTACGCTTGAGCAGGCGCTGGCGCCGTACGGTCTGCGCGTACGCGGCGGCCTGATTCCAAATGCGTCGGACGGGTTGCCGGTGTTGCATGGGGGCGCAGATGCCGCCGTCATCTGGATGGTGGGACAGGTCGGCTCGGAGTGCTGGAAGGCTTTCTCGTCTTCGCCCTTTTACGCTGATGGACAGGCCGACTCGATGGATCGCTGGAGCAAGTCGATTGGCAACCCGCTGGCCTCGCAGCTAGGCGGAGTCGCTCTTTATCCATCTGACGGCCCGCCGTATTACCCGTTCCAGCAATGGGCCAAACGCGCCGAGCCGGTGCGGACCAGCCCGCTGATGCTGCAAATCCATCCTGAACACGGTTTGTGGCATGCCTACCGTTTTGCGTTGGTGTTGCCCGAACTGCATGCCGTGGACGCTCAGGCCATCAGCCCTGGCGGAGCGTTTGCCGGTCCCGACATCTGCCTTGCCTGCGACGGACAACCTTGCCTGAGTGCATGCCCGGTGGACGCGTTTACCGGAACCGCATTTGAAGTGGACCGCTGCGCCGTGTACCTGCATGGACCTGAAGGCCAGCGCTGCATGCAGGGCGGCTGCCAGGCGCGACTAGCCTGTCCGGTCGGTGCGGCCTTCCGTTATGTCCCGGAGCACGCCGCGTTCCATATGGCTGCGTTTGCCGGGAAGCACTGACGGCGTGCTCCGATACGCGTGCTCAGGTGCAGGACATTGCGTACACCCCGGGGTCTGATAAAGTCCCAACTCGGTGTTGGCCACCAACGGCGTTTATTGTGTTTTCCTTATTTCCCGGAGATCTGGTATATGGGTGTTTCTCATCGCGATCAAATCGGCGGTCTTGACGTGACGCACGAGAAGACAAAAGCCGTCGAGGCGGATATTCTGCGGGCGTCCGATCACGCGGCGGTGATCGGAACGGTTTTGTCGCAACAGCTTCCCGATGCGGTCCAGGTGGGCGAGGTAGCCCAGGCGATCGAACAAACGGAAGAACTGGAGCAAAAGCTCGCGGAGTCGGCTGCCACTTTGGCGGATGTATCCGCCGAACTTGGGCGCGAGATCGAGAAGCGCCGCAAGGTGACAAAAAAGCTCAGCCAGAGTCGCGCGCGTCAACACGTTGTCTGACGAAATCCAGGACAAGAACGCGCACGGCGCATAGACCCCAAGCCCGGCGAGAGCCCGGCATGGGCAACCCGTTTTACATTTAAAACGGCCGAAGCGGAAATCGGCGCTTGACCGGCGCATAAACGGCTACCAAACTGGCGTTTTTTCGGTAACCGTATTCATGCCAGGACCATCAATGGCGCTGATGGACCCCGGCCGGCTGCCGTATACGCGCCGCTTGCAGGCAACCATCATGGAAAAACTTGTCCACTTCTGTACGGATCGTTTATTGCCCAGGGACCGGATGCGATTTCAATCCACTGTCCGCCGCGGCGGCCGAGCTCGTGCCATCATGCCGATCGGCAAACTCTGGATGAACGGCAGCACGCTGCGCGTGAAGTTTCTCGGCGGCACACCGGCGCAGCAAGCGAAGGCGAAGGAACAGGCCCAGTGGTGGACGGCGTTCGCGAACCTGACTTTCGACTTCAACAACGCGGCCGATGCCGAGATCCGCATCTCGTTCGACCCCAACGACGGCGCCTGGTCGTACATCGGCACCGACAACCGCGGCATCCCGACGAACCAGGCCACGATGAACCTCGGCTTCATGGATGGCGGCACCGCGGGCCACGAGTTCGGCCACGCGATCGGCATGGCGCACGAACACCAGAACCCGGCCGGCGGCATCGAGTGGGTCGAGGCGACCGTGATCCAGAGCCTCTCGGGCCCGCCCAACAACTGGGACGCAGCGACGATCCGCCACAACGTGCTCGAGAAATACCGCGTCGACCAGATCCAGGGC
>JANYBQ010000006.1 GCA_025360705.1 Betaproteobacteria bacterium
ACCGACCTGATCCTGCGCGCATGGTCGCAAATGCGTGAGTCCCGTTGGCGTCCATCATTGGCGCTCCGCTTTGTCGACATTTGGGACAGATCAATAACCGGTCGAAGTAGGAGACGGCGGCGGGTCGGCTAGTTGTCTGGCCCACCCAGCGACTCCGTCGCGTCGCGCAGCAGGCGGTAGCGCGTCCTGACCAGCGTCATTTCCCGGAACCAGTCCACCAGGTCGCCCCAGGGGTCGTTGACCTTGGCCAGGCCCGAGACAAAGGCCACCACGGTGCCGACGTCGATACGTCCTTGCACCACGTAGTAACCGCCCATGCCCAGTGCCGTGGCCACGCCCAGGTGGTGCATCAGATTCATTAAGAAATACATCGTGAACTTGATCTTGAAGATGCCCATATTGAGCTCGAACACATGGCGCAGTTGTCCATCCTGCTTGTCATGGGCAGGCCTGCCAATACCCGGCGTGCCGTCGGCGCCAGCGTCCACTATCGTGCCGCCAACGCTGCGCAGAGTCTCGATACGCTCGCCCGAGCGCCGATTGATGGCACGCTGCATCAGCGGAACGAACACCAGCTGGGGCGAAAACGCCAACGCGCACAACAGCGCCACCATCGGCTGCAAAAAAACCAGATAGCCGAATACGCTCACCAGAACGCCGGTCTGCAGCAGCGGCTCGGAGATGCTGATCCCCGCAAAGCCGCCGATCGGTTCCACCTCGGACAGGATCATCGAGATTTCCGTACCTTGCGAACTGGCCATGTCCGCGCTGGCCGCCGTATCGGGTGTCAGGGCCGCGACCACGCGGCGCAGGTCCAGCACCGCCATCTCGCTGACCCAGGCGCGGTAGATATTGAGCGTCAGCTTGACGCCACCCTCCAGCAGGGCAACGCCGAAATACGCCAATGCCAGCCACAGGATGGGACTGACCGCACCGTTGCGAATCGCATCGTTGACGATGCGCCGCTGGATCTCAAGCGGAACCGTGCTGAGAGCGAACACGATGACCGACAGCGCCAGCAACGCGATCTGGTGTCGTCCGCCGATGCGCAAAATGTAGCGAAAAATGGTCGGCGGCAGCGCGGAGGTGGTGTCCTTCATGGGCATAACGCGACATCATGCACCACCCATTGCTCTTGGAAAAGTCCTGGGCTGGCACTCCAAAAGGTCGCATAAACTGCCACTGCCATGGAATACCCCCGCCTTTTGCTTACCTGCTGTACCGCGTTCTGCCTCACGGCATGCGCCGCGTGGCAGCCGCCGCTGGCGCTGCCCGACGCGGCACCGCCCGATTGGTACGCGCCCTTGGCGCACAACGGCAGCCTGACCGACCTGTCGCAGTGGTGGCAGAGCCTGGGCGACCCCTTGCTGGTGCAACTGGTGGAAGCGGCACAAAACGCCAGCCCGTCGCTTGCCAGCGCGCGTTCGCGCATCGAACAGAGCCGCGCCGCACGGGTGCAGGCCGGCGCCGCATTGCTGCCAGCGCTCGACGGGACAGGCAGCGCCGCGCGGGGCATCACCCAACCGCTAATCCCGGTGGCCAGCACCTTCGGGGCCAATTTGCAGGCATCCTGGGAAATCGATGTTTTCAGCGCCAACCGCCTGGCCAGCGATGCGGCCCAGGCCCGACTGGAGGGCGCACGGGCCCAGTGGCACAGCGCGCGCGTGGCAGTAGCCGCGGAAATCGCCAACCTGTATTTCGACCAGCGCGCGTGCCAGAAACAATCGACCATCGCGCAATCGGACGCTTTGTCGCGGGCACAAACCTCCAGGCTCACGGCGCTGAGCACTCAGGCCGGCTTCAGCGCGCCGGCCACCGCTGCTTTGGCGCGTGCCAGCGCCGCCGAGTCCAACAATCGCGCCACGCAACGCCGCGCCCTGTGCGACCTGGACATCAAGGCGATGGTGGCATTGACCGGCCTTGCCGAGCCCGAACTGCGGCAAAAACTGGCGCTGGCGCCCGACGATCTGGCGCCCAAGGCCGCCATTGCCATTACCAGCGTGCCGGCCCAGGTTTTGGGCCAGCGCCCCGATCTGCTGAGCGCCGAGCGCGACGTTGCCGCTGCCAGTGCCGACATCGGCAGCGCGCAGGCGCAACGCTATCCACGCCTGGGCCTCAATGGTTCGGTTGGACTGCAAAGTTACCGCACCTCCGCGGGCAGCGACGACTTCACCAGCTGGTCGATCGGCCCGCTGACACTCTCCGTTCCGTTGTTCGATGGCGGCCGGCGCGCGGCCAATGTGCAAGCCGCGCAGGCGCGCTACGACGAAGCCGCCTTCCTGTACCGGGCCAGGGCGCGCCAGGCGGTGCGTGAGGTGGAGCAAGCATTGGTCAACCTGCAAAGTACCGCCGCGCGCGGCGACGACGCGGGACTTGCCTATGAGGGGTATCGCGCGTCGTTGACCGCCACCGAGGCGCGTTATAACGGCGGGCTGGCCAGCCTGGTGGAACTGGAAGATGCGCGCCGCAGCGCTTTGGCGTCGGCGGACGCACTGGTGGTGTTGCAGCGTGAACGCATTCAGGCCTGGATCGCGCTATACCGTGCAGCCGGTGGCGGATGGACCGCGGCCCAGACCGCTTCAGTCGTGCCATGAAAACCAGGCAACCCATACCGCCAACACCCATCGGACAGGCCAGCATGAAGAGTTTCTTGTTTAGACACAGGGTGCTCGCTTCAGGCAGCGCAGTTGTATTGGGCGTTGCATTGACGACGCTGCTGACCGGCCCGTCCGGCGCGGCAGACGACAAGAAAACAGCCGCTCCCCAACCCGCGTTGACCATCACCACGGTCAAGCCGCAACTGGGCCGCCTGTCCGTCAAGCTGACCGCCAACGGCACCATCGCTGCCTGGCAGGAGGCCAGCATAGGCGCCGAGTCCAGCGGCCTGCGCCTGACCCAGGTCAACGCCAACGTCGGGGACATGGTGCGTGCCGGGCAGGTGCTGGCGGTGTTCGCGCCCGAGAGCATCCAGGCCGACCTGGCGCAGGCACGGGCCAACGTGGTGGAAGCCGAGGCCAACGCGGCCGACGCGGCCGGCAACGCCGAACGCGCACGCACGCTGCAAAACAGCGGCGCCTTGAGCACCCAGCAAATCAACCAGTACCAGACCTCGGAACAAACCGCCAAGGCGCGTGTCGAGGCGGCAAAAGCGTTGCTGTCGGTGCAGCAGCTACGCCTGAAAAAAACCCAGGTACTGGCGCCCGACAGTGGCGTCATCTCTTCGCGCAACGCCACCGTGGGCGCGGTGCTGGCCAGCGGCACCGAGTTGTTCCGCATGATCCGCCAGGGCCGGCTGGAGTGGCGCGCGGAAGTGACCTCGGCGGAGCTGGGCCGCTTGAGCCCCGGCACGACGGCCATCGTCACGGCAGCCAGCGGCGCCCAGCTCAAGGGCAAGGTGCGCATGATCGGGCCCACTGTGGACCCGCACACCCGCGCCGCGCTGGTGTATGTGGATTTGCCGGCCACGTCGGGCATGTCTTCGCCCGCCAGGGCCGGCATGTTCGCCAAGGGCGAGTTCGCGCTGGGCGACAGCAGCGCCTTGCTGGTGCCCCAAACCGCCGTGGTGGTGCGTGATGGCTTCAGTTATGTTTACCGGGTCGGCGCCGACAACCGCGTAGCGCAG
>JANYBQ010000010.1 GCA_025360705.1 Betaproteobacteria bacterium
GCCTGGGCCGCGTACGCGATCAGGAACGCCAGGCCGATCCTGGCGCGCAATGGGAATGACCGGGATGAAAAAATCGGAGCGGCCGTGAAAACCGCCAACACGCGCAGGAAGGGCCACAGGATGGGTGACAACCACCCTACGATCTGCGCTTCGGTCAGCGAAATCACAAGGGCTTCAAATCAGCGACGCGGGAATCGACTCTATGGTGCGCCGGAGGTAGTCGATCAGCACACTGAGCATCCACGGTCCGGCCAGAGCCAGCACCAGCATCGCGGCGACCAGTTTGGGAATGAAAGTCAACGTGGCTTCGTTGATCTGCGTAATCGCCTGGAACAGGCTGATCAACAAACCCACCAGCAATACGACACCCAGCACCGGTGAAGCCACCATCAACAATGTCAGCAGCGCCTCCTGCCCCATTGTCAGAACCATCTGCGCGTTCAAGCACCGCTCCTAATTCACGAAGCTGGCGGCCAGCGAGCCGATCAGCAAGTTCCACCCGTCCGCGAGTACGAACAACATCAACTTGAATGGCAGGGCCACCAACACCGGCGACAGCATCATCATGCCAAGCGACATCAACACACTCGCCACCACGATGTCGATTACCAGGAAGGGTATGAAGATCATGAAGCCGATCTGGAACGCCGACTTCAACTCGCTGGTGACAAATGCCGGCACCAGCACACGCATCGGGACCGTTTGCGCGGTCGCGCCGGGCTCCAGCTTGGCCAGTCGCACGAACAGCGCCAGGTCGGACTGCCGGGTCTGTTTGCCCATGAACTGGCGCATCGGGCCTTCGGCTTTGTCCAGCGCCTGCTCGAACGGAATCGTGTTGTTGCTGTACGGCAGATACGCGTCCTTGTAGACCCGGTCCAGCGTCGGCCCCATCACGAAAAAGGTCAGGAACAGCGACAAGCCAACGATCACCTGGTTGGGCGGCGAGGACTGGGTACCCAGCGCCTGGCGCAGCAGGGACAACACGATCACGATGCGCGTAAAACCGGTCATCATCAACAGCACAGCCGGTAGAAACGACAAGGCGGTAAAAAACAGCAGCGTCTGCACCGGCACCGAGAAACTCGTGCCGTTGGGACCATTGCCCATCAGCAGCGGCAATTGTCCGGGGGTCTGAGAGGCGGCCAGCAGCGGCCCGAGCAAGGCAGCCGATGCCAGCAGGCATTTGCCCGCCCTCGCCGTGCGAGAACCAACCGATCGGCTTGCCGGACGTGTCATCGCGTGCACCTCAAAGCCGGGGCCCCGTCGCGGCCAATGCGTCGGAGCCCATCCGTTCGGACCCGGAACGCGCCGCAATGTTGTGCAGACAGCTAATGGATTGCTGCGTCACGCCCAGAACCAGCCAGGTTCTTGCGTCCTGAGGTCCAACCTCAACCGTCACCACGCGTTGGTGCGGTCCCACGGCAACCGCAGAAATAACCTTGGTGCCCGATCCGACCGCGGCCATTCCAGAACCGGAGCGCGACTGAATCCATTTGATGCCGAACGGCACCAATGCCAGGAGCAGTACGAAAACCGCTACGGTGACCAGGGTCTGGCTCATACTAAGCCTTGTTGATGCGGCGCAAGCGCTCCGACGGCGTGACCACGTCGGTGAGCCGGATGCCAAACTTGTCGTTCACGACCACCACCTCGCCCTGGGCGATCAGGTAACCGTTCACCAGCACATCCATGGGCTCCCCGGCAAGTGCATCGAGTTCGACCACCGACCCCTGTCCGAGTTGCAGTATGTGTTTGATCGACACCTTGGTGCGGCCCAGTTCGACTGAGAGCTGTACCGGAATGTCCAGCACCATGTTGATGTCCCGCACCGGAGCATCGGACGCGTTGGACGACGACCCGGATGAAGAAAAAGGACGCGGAGCATCACCCGACAACACACCGCCGGCGGGCGTATCGGCATTTTTGTCGCCCTCGGCCTTTTGCTCCATCAGGGCCTCCGCCCAATCGTCCGTAGCCGGCTTGTCCGCGTCGGGTCTATCGTCAACTGCCATGTCATTCTCCCATCCAGCCGAGGTCGTTGCCCCTCAGGCTCTTGTCGATCCGGATCGCATATCTGGCGTTGTGGGTGCCGTAATGGCACTCGAACAGCGGCACCCCATCTACCTTGGCCTGAATCTTCGGCTCACGTTCAAGTTCGATGAAATCACCGGCTTTCATGGCCAGCAACTGTTCAACCGTGGTGTTGGTTCGAGCCAGTTCGGCCACCATGGTAATTTCCACTGCCTGAATTTCGCGTGTCAATACGTTGACCCAGCGCCGGTCCACCTCGATCGAGTCTCCCTGCGTGGACGAATACAACACGTCGCGGATCGGCTCCAGCGTCGCATACGGCATGCAGAAATGGATTGAACCCGAAATCTCGCCGATCTCGAGCTGGAACGAAGTCGAAATGACAATTTCGCTCGGCGTCGCGACGTTGGCGAACTGGGGCTGCATTTCCGAGCGCTGGTACTCGAGGTCGATCGGGTAAATACCCTTCCAGGCCTTTTTGTATTCTTCGGTGATTACCGCCACCAGTCGCGCAATGACGCGATGTTCGGTTGCGGAAAAATCGCGGCCCTCGATGCGGGTCTGGAACTTGCCACTGCCGCCGTACAAAGTGTCGATGATCCCGAAAATCAACGCCGGCTCGCATACGATGAGCCCGTTGCCGCGCAACGGCCGCACCGCGACGATATTGAAATTCGTCGGGACCGCCAACTCACGCAGGAATGCGCCAAAGCGCTGTACTGAAATAGAGCCTATCGACACTTCGGGCGTACGCCGGATGAAGTTGAACAAGCCAAGCCGCAGGTTGCGCGCGAACCGTTCGTTGACGATTTCCATCGTCGGCATGCGGCCGCGCACGATGCGTTCCTGACTTGAAATGTCGTACGGTCGTACCTCGCCCTTCTGCGCCGCCTGCTCGACTTCCTTCTGGCTTTCGCCGGTCACGCCCTCCAGCAAGGCATCGACTTCCTCCTGCGATAAAAACGACTCACTCATGTTCAGGCCGGCGCAAAGTCTTACTGCACGATGAAACTGGAGAACAACACGCGTTGAACCGGTGGTGCTTCATGCGGCTGGCTCTTTTGTGCGGCTTTGGGTTTGCCCTTGGCTTTTTTAGCCCCTACATCGTCCTTCTTTTCGACTTCGTCCGTAGCTTCTTCCTCGACGCCGCCAAATGGACGCGCAGCCTCTTTCAGTATGTCGGCGGCCAGTTTTTCCTTGCCTTCGCGCCGTAGCAATTCCTCGGAAGTTTTCTGCGACACCAGTATCAGGATGCTGCTGCGAATCGTGGGCAGGTACTGCTTCACCTTCTCGGTGGCGTGGGTGTCGGATAGCTCCAGCGTGATGCCGATTTGCGCCACTTTTTCGCCACCTGGGTCGGCCAGATTCACAACCATGTTGTCCAGCGGCAGATAGACGGGAGCCTCTTTGGACTTCACCTTGGCCACCACGGTTTCTTCCTCTTCCCCGTCCAGCGCCGCGGCACGTTGCTTGCTGACGTAGAACCAGCCTCCGCCGACGATCAGCGCCACGATTACGACCGCAATCCCCACCAGCAGCAGCAACTTCTTGCTCTTGGGCGGCGCAGCGGTTTTCTCGGCGGGCTTGTCAGACACAGTTCATCCTGGGTTGGCTAGATCAACGAGCGATTATTCCGCACCCGTTGCGGGCTGATGGGCCAAACAGAGGCAATATTTCATGGCATTCAAACAAACAGGTCTACCGCGCGTCCAGGTGTGCGGCTGAGCGCCGGCGTGCCGTCAACCGTTTGCGCTTCGACACCCATGATGATGGATCGCATAACCCGCGGGTTGCCTCTATGCTCTGGCGCGCCCGGGTCCCGCTGCGCCGAGGACCCCACAAAACCGCCGGACAACAACAAGCCCTCGCCCTTTAACATGTCGCCCAGTTGCGGCATCGCATCCTGCAGCAGTTTTCTGGCTTCGGGTTGATCGCTGCGGAACTCCACTTGCGCGTGCTGTCCCTGAACCGAAATGCTGACCTTCACCGTGCCGCCGCCAAATGCATCGAGCTGCAATTCGGCGTTCTGAACTCCGCGCGAGATCCAGTAATTCAGCTTCTCGGCCACTGCCGTTTCCGGCACGGCAACGGTTGCGTCGGGCGCATAAGTCGTCATGGCCGCCGAGCTGCCCCCCGACGTCGCCCGTTCCGCCCATGCACCCGCCAATGCCGATCCGGCCGGCACAAACGGCGAACGAAGCGCCAGCCTGTCACCACTGCGTGGACTTGTCACGCCCCTGGAAAAAGCGCCCAGCGCGTCCAGCATGGCAACACCCGGCGTCAGCGTGTTGGCGTTTTGTGCCGGCAGGCTACTGCGCCAGTCCGCGCCCATCCCGTCGGCGGCCAGCCGCGCATCGTTTGCCCGCGCCTGTAACCCCTTGCCCCCAAATTGGGCTCCCGCTTCCTGCAGCGCCTGGTCCCCATCGGCGCGGCGCAACATCGCCTGCGTGGTCGACGCATGTTGTGCCACGACGGCTTGCGCAGTGCCTGCGTTGGCAGCCTGCTCAGTAGCCGCGGCCAGGCCGGTCGCCTTGCCGGCAAGCGCCATCGCCGGTGTTTTTCCGCCCGCTGTATCCATCCTGCGGGAACCGTGCCCGCCGGAAAGCGTCGCTTCAGCTTGCCCCGCCAAGCCAGATAACGCAGCCAATTCGCCGGGCGCGGCACCCGCACTCGGGCCCGGGTCGGTCAACACCGATAGCCCCAAGTCGTCCAGCTTTACCATCCGGTCCGGGTTTTGCGCCAACAAGGCAGCAGCGTCGGGCGGCGCTTCCTGCGCCTCATGCGTAGCAGCCGCATTGCTAGCCGGATCGCTGCTGGCATCGGGCTCCATCGCTGTCAGCACCGACGAAAACGTGGGGGCCGCGTCGCCCGAGTCGCCAGTTGTTCCGGATTGCTTGCGGGCGACAGCCAAGTTTTTTTCAATCGGCTGTGGCGCGGCAGCGCTGCTTGTTTCCAAGCTCATGGGGTTTCCAGTATGTCAAGACCCGTGCGTAGCCGGCGCTGCTGCATCGCGGCGAATTCATCCAGTTGCTTTTGCTCGCGGCCGCCCTGAATGCGCTGGATACCGGACCGCTTCTTCTCCAGCAAATGGTTCAGGCTGGCAATACGGATATCCGCGCCCAACAGCAATTTCTTCGCGGCGGCGAGTTCCCTCTCCAGCCCGACAACTACATGGCGTTGCAGCGTTATCGCCTGTTGCAGCCGTTCCATGAACTGGTAGTAGTGCTGCATGATCTCGGGCGTCGCGCGCGCCTGCGACGAACCCGCCCATTTCAATTCCGTGTCCGCGGCATAACTTTCAAGTTGCTCTATCTGGTCCCGGGCGCCGCGCCAGTCGCGCTGAACCCGTGTCAGCACTTTGCCCACTTCGTCGCGCCGGCGCGTCGCCACGTCTATCGCCAGAATGACGCTCTTCAGTGCCGACATGTTCCACCTTGCGCGGCAATGAAATTGATAGTCCGGTTCATGATGCCTGCTCCGATTCGTCAAGCGCCGCGGACATGCCGGACACGCTGTCTCGCAGCGACGCGGATGCGTACATGTCCTGCTGCAAAAACGCCTCCATCGAACCATGCAGGCGTATCGCCTGGTCCAGCCCCGGGTCCGACCCGCTGGCATACGCACCGATCTGCACCAGGTCGCGCCCTTTTTCGTACCTGGAGCCAATCGCCCGAAAGCGCCGCGCCAGCTCGAAGTGCTGCGTCGGCACTACGTTGTGCATCACGCGCGAGGCCGACTGCGCAACGTCGATTGCCGGGTAGTGACCGGACTCGGCCAGTGAACGCGACAACACGATGTGGCCGTCCAGAATCGCGCGCGCCGCGTCGGCAATCGGGTCCTGCTGATCGTCGCCTTCGGACAACACGGTGTAGAAAGCGGTAATCGAACCCACGCCATGCAGCCCGTTGCCACTGCGCTCCACCAGTTGCGGAAGCTTGGCGAAACACGACGGCGGATAACCCTTGGTGGCTGGCGGCTCACCGATGGCCAGCGCGATTTCGCGTTGCGCCATCGCATATCGGGTCAGCGAGTCCATCAACAATAAAACATGTTGGCCCTTGTCGCGGAAGCTCTCGGCCACCGCCGTGGCATAGGCGGCACCCTGCATGCGTAACATCGGCGGCGCATCGGCCGGCGCGGCTACCACCACCGAACGCGCCCGCCCTTCCTCGCCCAGGATGTCTTCGATGAACTCCTTGACCTCGCGTCCGCGTTCACCGATCAGACCCACCACGATGACGTCGGCACCGGTGTAGCGCGCCATCATGCCCAGCAACACGCTCTTGCCCACGCCGGAGCCGGAAAACAAACCGATGCGCTGGCCCCGGCCCACGGTCAACAAGGCGTTGATCGCGCGCACACCGGTGTCGAGTACCTCGCGTATCGGCGCGCGGTCCATTGCGTTGACGGGTTTACGATCCAGCACCCGCGACACCACGCCCGTGAGCGGCCCCTTACGATCCATCGGCGCGCCGTGGGCATCCACCACACGCCCCAGCAAGCCATCGCCCAGCGGCAGGCGCAGCAGACCGGCATGCAGCTCGGAGCGATCGCGCGGCGCCTCGCCCAGACGCGGCATCGGCACATAAGCCGCAGCCTGCGCCACGCTGGCCCCACTGGAAAGTCCGTGTACATCGCCGGCCGGCATCAGAAACGCGCGGTCCTGGGAGAAACCCACCACCTCCGCCAGCACCGGCTCCTGCGCCGGCATGGTCACAAGGCACTGCGAACCGACCGGAAGCCGCAGTCCGCTGGCCTCCAGCACCAGCCCGGTCAAGCGCGTCAGCGTGCCACGCACTTCGAGCGCGCTGCTGTCGTGGACCATGGCAAGCGCGCCGTCGAGATACTGGCGCCATGCGGCGGGCTGGTCCAGCACCATCATGCAAGCTCGTCCCACTGTAGCTTCATTCCCAGACTGGCGATCGCGCGCCGCCACCGCGTATCCAGGCTGCCATCCACCACCGTGCCGGCCGAGCTGACGAGACATCCGCCGGGCTGGACCGTGGCGTCGGCGACCAAGGTCAGATTCAACGCCGCGAATTCGGTTTGCACGGCCTCCTGCAAGACCTCGGCATCAAGCGGATTCAGGCGCACCGTGGCGTTTTTACTGTCGGACGCGAGCAAGCCCAGGGCCTCCCTTATGACGGGCTGCAAGACGTTGGGATTGACCGACAATTCGTGCCGCAGAACATGCCGGGCCAGCTCACACGCAAGCTCAAGCACACCCTGTGCCATGACCTGTTGCGACTGCCCCAGCTGCTCCTGCGCGTCTTCCATCAATTGGCTGAAACGATTGGCCACCGCCTGGCCCTGCGTACGCGCGTAGTCATCGATCTTCTGCTCGCCTTCCAGCGTCGCACGCGCCTGCCCCTGCGCAAAACCTTCAGCAAAACCCTGCGCGCGGCTGGCCTGCCGCAAGGCGTCGTCGCGCTCCTTGTCCTCGACCTGCCGACGTGCCTGGGACTCGGCCGCCAACAGCAGCGACGTGGTATCGACGGCACGAAAATCCCATTGCGAAACCACCTTGATTTCTTCGCCGGGGATAAAACGCGAGGTATTGCGCATAGGGGCTTCCAGCAGTTGCTAGACCATCGCGTCGTCGCCGCCGCCGATCGCGATCTGGCCTTCGTCCGAGAGCCGGCGCACAATCTTGAGAATTTCCTTTTGTTGCGCCTCGACCTCCGACAGACGCATCGGCCCTCTCGATTCGAGGTCTTCACGCAGCGTTTCGGCCGCCCGGGAAGACATGTTGGCCAGGACCTTGTCCTTGAGTTCGGGCTGGGCGCCCTTGAGCGCGGCGATCAGCACGTCCGACGCCACTTCCTTGAGCACCATCTGGATCGACTTGTCGTCGAGCTTGATCAAGTCGTCGAACACGAACATCTTGTCCATGATCTTCTGCGCCAGGTGCGGGTCGTGGTTGCGGATCGACTCGATTACCGTGCCTTCGATATTGGTGCCCATCAGGTTGATCATCTCGGCCGCGGCCTTGACGCCGCCCAGCGACGACTTGCGCACCTTGTCGCTGCCCGACAGCACCTGGAACAAAACCTCGTTGAGATCCTTTAGAGCCGTCGGCTGTATGCCTTCCATGGTGGCAATCCGCAACATGACTTCATTGCGCTGGCGTTCCGAAAGGTTTTTCAGCACGTCGGCCGCCTGGTCGAAATCGAGGTGGACCAGGATCGCCGCCACGATCTGCGGGTGTTCGCTGCGCAGCAGTTCGGCCACCGACAGCGAGTCCATCCATTTCAGGCTCTCGATGCCCGAGGTGTCGCCGCCTTGCAGAATGCGGTCGATCAGCAAGGTCGCTTTGTCGTCGCCCAACGCCAGCTTGAGGACCGAGCGCACATAGTCGCCCGAGTCGGACACCATCAGGCTATGGGAAGCCGCCTCCTGAATGAACTTTTCAACCACCTGATCGACGCGGTCGCGGGTGATGCTTTTGGTCTTGGCGATCGCCTCACCCAGTTTTTGCACTTCCTTCGGCGAAAGGTGCTTGAACACCTCGGCCGCCTCGACTTCGCCAAGCGACATCAGCAAAACCGCCGCATCCTGTGTACTGTCTTCAGCCATTCGGGATACCTGCCTTTCAGGCGGGGGCCTCGCTACCGATCCACGACTTGACGATATTGGCCACCGCCGCCGGATTGTCGCGCGTCAGCTTGCGTGCTTCCTCGAGCCGCTGTTGTGCCGGAGACATCGGCACGGCCGGCAAACCACTGGCGTTATGACCCAGGGCGGCCTGTGCGCCACTGATTCCACTGACTCCGCCGGGCGATCCTTCAATGGCATTGCCGCCCGGCCCGGTCAGCAAATTGGATCTTGCCAACTCCTCGGACTCCAGCGCGTCCAGCTGTGCCCCTTGCCGCGCGCCGCTGGCGCCACCTTGCGCCAATGCCTTCATCGCCGGACGCACGACTCCCAGCAGCAACAGAGCCGCCAGCAGGAAGGTTCCCACCGGCCATGCAAAACTACGCGCCATATCCTGCAGTTCGGGTTGCCGCCACAACGGCAGCTCGACGATCGCCTGTTTTTCGGTTGCAAACGGCGCGTTCATCAGGTTGACGGAGTCCCCGCGGTCCTTGTTGAACCCTATAGTTTCACGCACCAGGGCCGTCATTTTTTCCATTTGCTCCGCGCTCAGCGGCACCGTCGTGGTCTTGCCTTTTTCATCCGTAGTGGTTTGGTGGTTGAGCACGACGGCGGCACTGATGCGCTTGACCAGCCCAGGATTGCCACGTACCACGCGTACCGTTTTGTCTACCTCGTAGTTGATGATTGACTCGCGTTTCGATCCGCCAATGGCCCCGCCAGCCGCGCCGCCACCGACACCGCCGGCCGCCGTCAAGGTTTGAGCCGCACCATTCACCGGCGCCGACGCGGTTCCCGGAGGCTGATTGGAGGTTGCTCCCGGCACACCCGATGGCGCTGCACTGGCGCCCCCGCCGTTGCTGCTCTCCACCACTTGTTGGCTGCGCACCGAGCTTGAATCCGGCGTCTGATTGGGTTTGTGCGATTCCGAAGTGGATTCGGTTTGCGAAAAATCGATCTCGGCGGTGACCTGCGCCTTCACGTTGTTACGCCCCACCACCGGCTCCAGGATCTCCAGGATCCGGCGACTGTAAAGCTGCTCGAGTTGCTGCACGTATTGCAGTTGCTGCGCGTCAACACCTGCGCCATCCACGCCATCGGTTTGCGCGGATAGCAATTTGCCGGTGTCATCCAGCACGCTGACCGCGGCAGGCGCCAGTTCAGGGACGCTGGACGCCACCAGGTGGATGATACCGGCCAGTTGCGCCCGGTCCAGGCTGCTGCCCGGACGCAAGCTGACCAGCACCGAAGCCGACGGTTTCTGCTGCTCGCGGAAAAATCCGTTCTGGTTCGGCAGTGCCAGATGCACACGTGCGCTTTGCACCGAAGACAAGGCCTGGATCGAACGCGTCAACTCCCCTTCCAGCCCGCGCTGGAACGTGAGCCGCTCCTGAAACTGGGTCATGCCGAAACGGTTCGACTCCATCATCTCGAAACCGGCCACGGAGCCCTTGGGCAAACCTAGCGAGGCCAAGCGCAAACGGGTGTCGTAAACCCGGTCGGACGGCACCAGAATGGCACCGCCGCCGTCGGCGTATTTGTAGGGAACGTTCATGGTCGAAAGCTGCGCCACGATGGCGCCGCCGTCCTTATCCGCCAGGTTGGCGTACAACACGCGCCATTCGGCCTGGCGGCCCATCACAACACCCACGATGCCCACCACCATCAGCAACGCCACTCCCAGCGCCAGGCGCAGGCGTTGCGCGGGCTGCAGGCCAGCCAGCCGCATTGAAAGGGTCGGGTTAGGGAGAACGGTTGCTACTGCGGGCATCGGACGTTTTGAAACCAGGCAGCGCGATGGCGCGCCACGGATGCAGCAGATTATTCGGGCACGCGTCCCAAACATTAGCCCAATAAGCCCGGCAATCACCCGCCAATTCAAAATATGTGTAACGCCGCCCGGGGCTAGGATCCAACAAGCTTAAAACTTGCTGGGAGCTACCTATGGAACTTCGTCTTGCACCCACCACCATGCCGGTTTCTGTACGGCCCGCAATGGTGCCGCGCGCCGCTGCGGGCAATCCAGCCGATGACGGCATCGATGCCGGTTTTTCAGGCGCCTTGAAGAGCGCGCTGCACGCGGTCAGCGCGTCGCAAAACCAGGCAGCCGGGCTTCAGCGCGAAGTGCAAATGGAAAACCCCGCCGTCAGCCTGGAAGAAACCATGGTTTCGATCCAGAAAGCGCAAATCGGCTTTCAGGCCACGCTGCATGTTCGCAACCGTATGGTGCAAGCCTATACCGACATCATGAACATGCAGGTATGAGGCCGCGCATCTTTCTACTGCGCAGGCCAATCTGGCGCCTGCGGTGCTCACCGTACACTTGTACGGCTCCGCTCCTCGACGCCACCTTGACCTGCTCGCTACGAAATCTGCGCGACCTCTTAGTGCATGAGCTGCTGGTGGGTGTCGAATCTTTTCTCGAAATGGGCCAGCCAGGGTTCGGCCAGATAGCGGATTTGCGCGTCGTTGTTCAGGATGCGCTGCATGATGCGGGTCTTCTCGGCTCGCTGCTCAGGCGTTAGGTCCTCGCTGCGCGATTTATAACGCAGCTGCTCTATCAGCACCGCGCACGCGCCTTCCAGGTGCACCACCGCGTCCCAATCCTCGGCTTTGGCGGCTTCCAGCATCTCGCGGCTGCTGCCTTCGATGGCCCGGTAATAGTCGATCAGCATTTGCTGCATGTTGAATCCTTGGGGCACTTTTCAGGCAGCTTTGAGTTGCGGGACGGCGCTTGAACCGCCGATCTCTTTCCAGCCATTGGCTACCGGCTCTATCAAGGCAATGACTTCGGCCAGCGCGGCATCGTCATTGCGCGCATTGGCCTGGGTCAGACGCAGCACGCAGTAACCGTACAGATCGTTCAAGTTGGTTGCCAGAGGCCCGCCTTGTTCCAGGTTGAGCGAGCACTTGAGCCCCTCTTCCAGAATACGCACGGCAATCACGATCTGCTGGCATTTGCTCTTGATGTCGTCGCGTTGCATGGCGGCGCGAGCCGAACCCAGCGCAAGCAACAAGCCGTCGAACAGCATGTTGACAAGGTCGTGCGGACTGGCACGGGCCACACTGGTTTCGACGCCGACCTTCCGGTAAGCGGAAGCCGACCGGGAACCGATCTGGGTGAACATTTTCGCAATTCCTTGAAGCTATGCCAGCTTTATCGGCACCGCGCGCGCCAAATCAAGTCTGTACAGCAGAAATTCTCTCGCTCAAGCCGGCGGCCGGTTCCACTGTGCCACCTGCTGTGTGACGTAGGCACTGAGCGCGTTCAAGCTGCTGAGCTGCACGTCCAGCGCGCTGTAGCGCCGGGTGAGTTCGGTCTCCACCCGTGCGACTTTCGCACTCAGTGCCGCCTGCTCCTTGGCGTTCAGGTCCAGCGAGCGCTTCAGGGACGCGTCCTTGCTGCTGAACAAACCATCGGTTGCCAGCAAGCCTTTGGCGAAGTTGGCGAATTTCAATGCCACGCCGTTGGTCAACGCGTTGCTGTTGTCATTCCTGAAAAGTTTCTTGACCTCGTCGCCATTGGCCAGCGCGGTGTCGAGCTTGGCTCCGTCCACCTCCAGGTCACCACCAAGCTGTTGCGTGATTCCGATGTCGGCCAACCGGCTGTAAGCCGACCCGGAAGTTGTCGACTGCAATATGCCGCGCAGCGCGTTCTGCAGGCCGATGGCCGTGGAATCGCCCTGCAACATACCGGTTGCCTTGGTCGCCGGTTCGTATTTGGTCAGTTCATTGATCGAATCGTTGACCTTGTTGTAGGCCGCCACGAACTTGTTCACGGCATCGGTGATCGTACTTTTGTTCGGAGCCACGTCGACTTGAACCGCCGTGGCATTCGGCGCAACAGCCTTCAATGTCACCCCCGAAACCACATTGGTGAACGTATTGGTTGCCGAACTCACCGCTATATCGTTAATCCGTATGGCGGCGTTTTCCCCGTACAGGATGGACGAGCCCACCACCAGCCGCGAAAGCCCCGAAGCATCCGCCGGAGCGCCATCGGCATCGGTCAGCACCGTCAATTGGAAGCCGGCATCCGCGCCGGTGCTGCTGGAGCGCAACAACAGCCGCTGGCCTGATACATCATTGAGCACCGTGGCCGTGACGCCGGCTCCCGCCCCGTTTATCTTGCTGGCGATATCGGTCACAGTGTCGGTGGCGCTGACGGTGATGTCCACCGGCGCCACGCCGATTTGCGGGGTGAACGATGCCGGCACCACGGTCCATTTGCCCAGTTGCAGCCGCAGGGTGCCCGCGCCCAGCGCGCCGCCCACCGGCAACAACGCGACCGAGGCGGTCGATTGCGCCTTGGCCAGGCTGTCTACCTTGACGCTGAAACTATTGGCGGCGGTTCCACCGACAGCGGCGGCGGTGACCGCCGTGTTATCGGACGATGTCGCCGTTACGGCATTGAAGGTGGTCAGGCTGTTGAGCGTGCTGGCCGCGTCGGCCAGCGTGGAAATGAGCGACTTGATCTGGCCGAATGCCGAGATGCGGGCGTTTACCGTGGCCGCTTTCAGCTGTATTCCGGCCAGCGGAGCCTTTTCCAACGCCACCAGCTGCGCCACGATGGACTTGGTATCCAGGCCGCCGCTGCCTACGCCCAGTGATGAAATGGTAGCCATACAAGCCTCCCGAGCTAAACACCAAGCCGCATTATCCGGTCACAGGTCATGTGTTAACAGTCAAATTAACTGGATAAACGCTCTCTCCAGATTCAGAAACGCAAAAGGGCGGCGAGCCCCCAGCCCTCCGCCACCTGCAAACCTCCGGGCTCCGGGCTCTGGCCTCAGAGTCCCGGCTTCAACCGGATCGGATGCGTCGATCCGATCAACGCAGCAGCGCCAGCACCCCTTGTGGCAACTGGTTGGCCTGCGCCACCATGGCGGTCCCCGCCTGCTGCAGGATTTGGGCCCGCGACAGGTTGGCGGTTTCCTTTGCGAAGTCGGCGTCCAGGATACGTGAACGCGAAGCCGACAAGTTCTCCGACGTGACCTGCAAATTGGCGATCGTGGTCTCGAAGCGCGACTGCAGGGCGCCAAGCTTGGCACGCTGCCCACTGATAAAGGCTATCGCGGAATCCACCGTCTTGAGCGCATCGGTGGCTTTGGTAAAGGTAGTCACATCCAGATCGGCCACCTTCTTGAGCGTGGACCCGGTGTCGGCTGACAGAATTGACGAAGTCGTGACATCGGCAGCAAAAGATTTCTCGGCATCCAGCGTGATGTAACCCACCACGGTCGCCGTACCCGCGGTGGTGTCAGCGGTAAGTACTGCTGCGGCTCCGGATGCAGCGCCCGCGCTGTCGAGCTTTTGCACGGTCACGTTGCCCGCATTGGCCACAGCCGTGTCGGACACAGCGAGGTCATTACCCGAGGCGTTGGTCAGTACCACGGCAGTACCGGTGGCATTCAGTGCTGCGGTCAGACCGGTTTTAGACGACTGGTCGTTGATCGCGGATACCGCTGCCGACAGGCCGTCGCTGGTTGCCACCGCCGACACGGAAAAGGAAATCGCCTGTGTGGTCGCGTTATCGGATTGCAGTGTCAATGTGTAGGCGCCAGTGGCTGCAAAAGCCAGGCTGGTGTCGTTGCGGGCCGTGGCGCCCACGCCGGTGCTTGATTTCTGGGCATTGATCAGGTCGGCATTTGCCTTGGCCGTGCTGTTGACCGCCACCGTGACCAATGCGCTGCCCAAGGCACCATTGATTGCCAGCGTACCGGCGGTGGTACTGTTGGACCCAAAAGCCGCCAATGTGCCATCGCCACCTGCTGCCTGCACCTGGTTGTTGCCGTAGCCGCTGGTGCGCAAATTGGCGGTGGCCGCCGTGATGGTCTGGTTGGCGTTGGCGCCAACCTGGAATTGTTGGGTGCCAAACGAGCCGTCGAGCAATTTTTGCCCGTTGAACTCCGTAGTCTGCGAAATACGGTCCAGCTCCGAAATCAACTGTCCGACTTCCGCCTGGAGGGCCTGACGGTCACCGGCGCTATTGGTGGCATTGGCCGACTGTACGGACAACTCACGCACCCGCTGCAGGATATCGCCAGAGGCCTTCAAGGCGCCTTCAGCGGTCTGCGACAGCGAAATGCCGTCATTGGCATTGCGCACGGCCTGGTCCAGGCCTTTTATCTGCGACGTAAAGCGTTCCGAGATCGCCAGGCCGGCTGCATCGTCTTTGGCGCTGTTGATACGCAGCCCCGAAGACAGACGCTGAATCGCGGTAGACAACGCTGACTGGTTCATACCCAGGTTGCGCTGCGCCGTGAGCGAATTGATGTTGGTATTGATGATGGACGCCATTGAAAATCTCCAGAAAAACTGACTGAACCCGACATTGCTGCCGGCCAAAAAGCCAGTACGAACCTGGCCGCCATGTCCGTGGCACCTTGACGGCACCTCCCAGACGACGAGCCCTGCCTGCAACCCGTTGGATAGGTTTTCGGGCGATTGCCGGAAAACTTTAGCCCTGAACCCAAGAAGTGAGCGGGTTTTAGCCACTTTATCGGCGTCACGCCCGTTGTTGTCTTGCCCACAATGCAGTCATTGTTCCCAAGTTGCCAGCTGCTTTACTGGCCTTGATCCGGCAAATGCGACCCTCAAAGGAGTTCCTGTAATGGCTTCGATCATCAATACCAACATCAACTCGCTCACGGCGCAGCGTAATCTGAGTGCGAACCAATCGTCCTTGAATACCACGATCCAGCGTCTGTCTTCGGGGCTGCGTATCAACAGCGCCAAAGACGATGCAGCCGGCCTGGCGATCTCGGAACGCTTTACCACCCAGATCCGCGGTCTGGATCAGGCAGCGCGTAACGCCAACGACGGTATTTCGCTTGCGCAAACCGCCGAAGGCGCCATGAGCGGCGCCGGTGCGATTCTCCAGCGGGTACGCGAACTGGCGGTGCAATCGGCCAATGCCACCAACAGCCCGGGCGACCGTCAGGCACTGCAGCAGGAAGTGACCCAACTGGTGGCCGAACTGGACCGGATCTCGCAAACCACTGAATTCAACGGCCAAAGGCTGCTGGACGGCACCTTCGGGACGCAGCAGTTCCAGGTTGGCGCAAACTCCAACCAGACCATCACCACGTCCACGGCCAATTTGCGTACTAATGTTTACGGCAATAACCAGCTACAGGCGGCAGGCGCGGCCGGCACGCTGGCTGCTTTCGGTTCCAATGCCACCACGGCGGGCACCCTGGCCATAAACGGCGCATTGGGCAGCGCATCGGTCTCGGTGGCGGCGAACAGCACCGCCAAGGCCAACGTGGACAAGATCAATGCAGCGTCGTCGTCTACCGGGGTGCGGGCCACGGCCCGCACCGAAATCAGCTTGAGTTTCTCCAGCACCGGCGCCTACAACCTGACGCTGCAATCGGACAACACCAGCACCCAGGCGATATCGTTTTCGGTGCCTTCCACCAATACCGCCGATGGCCTGTCGTCGGCGGTGTCCGCGATCAACGACCAGTCCTCCAAGACCGGTATCACGGCTTCGCTGAATGCCACCGGCACCGCCGTGATGCTGACCAACGCTACCGGCAACGATATTGCGGTGTCGGACACGACCGTCGTCAACGCCGGCAACGTGAGCGTGCAAAAACTCGACGGCACCGGTACCGCGTCCGGAGCCGCGGCGGTGCTTACCGCGGATACCACTGCCGGCACCGCTACCGTGGTGGGTTACATCACGCTGGATGCCGACAAGTCGTTCGCGGCCAATGTCACCACCTCCAACATACTGGCGGCGAACATCGGCTCCACGCTCAACAAGGTGTCCGACCTGGACGTGACAACCTTCACCAAGGCCACCGATGCGCTCAAGACGGTAGATTCGGCGCTATCCTTCATCAACGGCGAACGGGCCCGGCTAGGTGCGCTGCAATCCCGCTTCGAGAACACCATTTCCAACTTGCAGGTGACCTCCGAAAATCTGACCGCTTCGCGTTCACGCATCATGGACGCCGACTTCGCAAAGGAAACCGCCAACCTATCGCGCGCCCAGATCCTGCAGCAGGCGGGGACCGCCATGGTGGCGCAGGCCAACCAGTTGCCACAGGGTGTGTTGGCGCTGTTGCGCCAGTAAACGCAATTCGGCGGTCGAGACGGGCCTCTACTTGAAGCCTGTCCAGCACTGACACTCCTATTTTCTCCGCCGACCAAACCATACATACGACCACAGTGTGGCGTTGTTGCGGGAGTAAACTAATGGCATGGAAAACGTAGATAACATCGTGATTGAACACTTGAAAGGCTTGAGGTCCCAAGTGGTGGCTATGCGCTCGGATATGCAAGCCGAATTCAAGGATGTGAAAGCGCGATTGAGCCACTTGGATGTGTCCATGGCAGGTGTGCGTCGAGACGGTGCGCTTGCGGCAGAGGACTTCGCACGGCAGCAGGTAAGCATCGACTTTTCTGGTTGAAAGAATACAAAGAATTGAAAAACGCCTCGAACTGGCGAGTTGAAAAAGGCCCTGATGGGCCTTTTTCGTTTATCCAATGCGCTTGAGCCAGGCGCCTGGCCAATGCGTGACGTTCAGCTTCAATTCACTCTCGCAAAATGGCCAGGCCGGCGGCTCGATTACAAACTCGGGGTGCGCGGCCGCGAAGTCGCGCGCCGCGCATGTCGGGTTATCGGTTGTCCATTCGGGATGGCCCCGCGGAACGTCGGCCAGGTCCAGCATGATGCCGTCGGTGGCAACGATATACGAGCCCGGCGTAACCATGCCCGCGTAGGCCTCCAGCTCGGCCGCCACGTGGGCATAGCTGTGATTGGAGTCCAGAATAAGCAGCGCAGTTTCGCCGGGCTTTATAAGACCGCGCACCTGTTGCACCACCGTTGGCGCGGTCGAGGAGCCCTCGATCAAGGTGATAAGCCCGGCCAACGCGTGCGACTGAATGGCCTGCCGGTTATGCGGCCGTATCTCGATGTCCACGCCGACCACGCGGCCCCGGTCCATGGCTTTGCACAGGCTGGCATAAAACACCAGCGAGCCGCCATGGGCTACGCCGGTCTCGATGATGATGTCGGGTTGCAGCCGATAAATTACCTCTTGCATGCGCAACATGTCTTCCGGCAGCTGGATCACGGGCCGCCCCATCCATGAAAACGTGTACTGGTATTTCTGGTTCCAGCCCACGCGCACCCATTGCCTGGACAAGGCCTCGAACGCCGCCTTTGAATACAGCGGCAAGGTTTCGCTGCGGCCGTCCCCGGTCACAGTGAGGGTTTGGGCTTCGGTATCCAGCGTCAATTTCATCATTCACTCCAGTCCAGCAAATTTGCATCGCTGCCAGCGGCTTGCAGCAGCTGCAAGTTCTCCTGCCGGTAGTTCGGATTCATCAAAATCACGTTGCGAACATCGCGATCCGACAACGCGTCCGGCGCAACTATTCGGTGCCCGGTACCCGGGATGAAGCAATTCTGCTTGTTCGGGTTGACATCCACCACGCAGTCCAATGTCACGCGGTCCGGATCGACCAGATTGGCGAAAGTGACGCCTTTGGCGCCGGCTCCCCACAAGGCCAGTTTGCCTTGCAGCTTCAGGTCCGCCAGGCGGGTCATCCAGGCATTCCGCAAGCGGTGTTCGTCGATGCCGAAGTCGTGTGCGAGCAGGGCCGTGGCACTGGCTCCGGGGCTGGGACAGACCGGCACCGTAGCGGCCGAGGGGCGCGCCTCCAGCCACAGATATTGGCCGCCAAACACATGGGTCACGCGCTCGACCGTGAAGCCGGTGCGCTCAAACGCCAGGCGCAGCGAAGCGCTGGAGAACAACGAGCAGTGCTCGTAGAAAAAGTCCCACACCACCCGGTTGCGCAACACCCACTCCACGCACGGTGTCTCGAAAAACACCCGTGCATGGGGCGCATTTGCCAGCGCCGAACGCACCGCGCGCAGTAACCGATTGGGATCGGGCACATGTTCGATCACATGGCGGCATACCACTACGTCCGCCGGAACATCGCGGCACGATGCGTCATAAAAGCAACGGCGAAAAACCAGGCGGCCGTCCAGATCGGTGTCCGGGCCTACATAACTGGGATCGAATCCGAAGCCCCGGTTACCCGAGCCCGACGCGGCCACCAGCTTGCGCAGAAAATGCCCTTTGCCGCACCCGACCTCCACTATGTTGGCATTGCGAACCCCGTGAACCCGCACCATCTGCGCCACCAATTGGTCCAGGTAGGTATCGAAATAAGCCGAGTGCGACTGCGTGTTGTCATAGTCCTGCCCATAAGACAGTTTCGCCAGATCGAACGCGCGGTTAAAAACAAAACCGCATTCCTCACAGACCAGCATATCCAGTTCACCGCGGCATGCGGCCAGAGCGCCCGCACGGTCGGCCATTACCAAGTTCTGGTGCACCGGCACCCGGTAGCGGTGCAAAAAGCCGATGCTGTGGGTGCTATCGCAAACCGGGCAGGTTTCAGGCGCCATGGAATGCGGCTTGCGGGTTTTGCGTCGAAACGGACAGGTCGCGCAATGTTTTTTCCAGCCCCTGCACCAGCGTGAACTGCTGCCGCCATCCCAGCGCCTGGAGTTTTAGACTGTCCCCCGCCAGCACGGCTGGTTCGGCGCGCTGTGGCGCCTGTTCCAGCACGCAGCGTGGATCCTGGCCCAGCAGTTGCGCCAGCGTGCGCACCAGCGCGCCGATTTGCACCGGCTGCGCCGAGCTTATGTTGTAGCTGCCGGATGCGTCGGATCGCAGCAGCGTGACGAGCCCTTGGGCGACATCCTGTGCCTGCAAAAAGTCGCGGTAAGCGTCTGCATTGACGCCGAACGGCGCCGAGCGGCCCTGCAATGTTTCGATCAATCTGGGCAGCAAACGCGCCGGCGCTTCACCGGCGCCAAAAGGAAAAAAGATCCGTGCCCAGGCACAGCGGACTTCGTGCTGCACGCACAAAACCGTCACCAGCCGGCGCGTCGCGTCTTTGGCCACACCGTAAACCGTCGCCGGCGTCAGGGGTGTTGTGTCTTCGTGGCAATAACCCTTGCCCCAGTCGTATTCGGCGCAGGTTCCGGCCACCACCACATGTCGGCCGCCGGCTGCGCAAAACGCTTGCACCAGCCGGGTGCTTGCATCGACCCAGCGAAAGTTTTGCGGCGATGTCCAGTACTGGCCGTGTTCGGTGACCCAGGCCAGATGCAACAGATGGCTTGCGCCGGCCTGCCCGACAAGGCTGGAGAAGTCGGTACCCGACAATAAATCGGCCCCGACAAATGACGATTGCGCCAGGCCGTTCGGGCGCGTGCGGCCGAGTGCCACCACCGGGATGTCCAACTGTTGCAACAGGCGCAGTACGTACCGGCCCAGAAAACCGCCGGCGCCAGTCAGCAATACCTTCATGGCACGGGCCTGACTTCAAGTTGCGGCACCGCCATGACGAACTGGCCGCCCCAGGCTCCGATGTAGTCGAGCTGCGCCATCACCTCGGTGCGCAGATTCCAGGGGAGGATCAACACGCGCTTTGGTCGCTGTGTCTTCAGGTGGGTTTCATCCATGATCGGGATCCGGCTACCCGGCATGAACTTGCCCTGTTTGGCGGGGTTTCTATCCACAACGCAGGGCAATAAATCCGGCCGGACGCCGGCAAAATTCAGCAGCGTATTGCCTTTGGCCGCCGCGCCATAGGCCGCCACCGTCAGCCCCTCTTTTCGGGACTGCAACAAAAAGGTCAACAGCGCCTGTTTGATCCTTATCGCCTGCGCCTGAAAGCCCTGATAAAAAGAGCACTGGCCGATGCCCGCCGCTTGCTCCCGCGCCAGCACTTCGGCCACGGCCCCACCCAGCCCACGTGCTCCGGTGTCGGAGCGCTGCGCAAATACCCGCAGGCTTCCGCCGTGGGTTGTCATGCATTCCACATCGAACACAGCCAGCCCGTTGGCGGCAAAAATGCGCTGCACCGCAGTCAGCGAAAGATACGAATAATGCTCGTGGTAGGCAGTGTCGAACTGGCACCCCTGCACCATCGTCAGCAAATGCGGGAACTCGAACGTTGCCACGCCCCGGGGCTTGAGCAGCAGCGCAAAGCCGGCCACGAAGTCGTTGATGTCCGGTACGTGGGCCAGTACATTGTTGGCCACCATCAGGTCGGCCAGACGATCCTGCGTGCACAGCTCGTGCGCTAGCGCCACGCCGAAAAAACGTTCGACGATATCGATATTTTTGGCCCTGGCAGCGGCTGCGGTGCTTGCGGTGGGCTCGATGCCGTAACAGGGCACGCCCGCGCTTTGCACGTACTGCAGCAAGTACCCATCATTGGCGGCGATTTCGACCACCGTGCTGCCAGCGTCCAGATGGAGTCGGCGCACCATCGTCTGTACGTATTGCCGCGCATGGGCCAGCCATGAACTTGAAAACGAACTGAAATACGCGTAGTCGTCGCCGAACAGTGCCTCCCGGCCCGCGTGGTCTTCGGTCTGCACCAACCAGCATTGCTCACACACCAACACCCGCAGCGGGTACCAGATTTCGGGCGTGTTCAAGCTGGCCGACGTAAGGTAGGCATTGGATGGTGGTGCACTGCCCAGGTCCAGAAAGGGCATGCTTAAAGCCGCGGCGCAGTGACGGCACTTCACAGCCGCACTCCTTCAAACCGCGCGCCAATTGGCGGATGCCGCGCATCGCGCTCCGACAGCAGCGCCACGGGCAGCGGCCATGCAATCGCCAGAGCCTCGTCAAGTGGATTCAACCCGGCATCGGACTGTGGCGCATAGGCCATGGAATGGCAATACAACAGCTCGGCATCGTCGCTCAAGCTTTGAAAGCCATGCGCGCAACCCTCGGGAATCAGCAGGGCATAGTGGTTGGTAGCCGATAGCTGCTGCGCATGCCAATGCAAAAAAGTGGGCGAGCCGGCGCGCAGATCGACCGCTACATCCCACACCTCGCCGCGCAGGCAACTCACCAGTTTCATCTCGGCATGCGGCGCATTCTGGTAATGCATGCCGCGCAGCGTGCCACGCTGCCGCGTCAGCGTCTGGTTGATCTGGGCTACGGGTGCGTGCCAGCCGGCCTGCGCCAACTCCCGCGCGCAAAACAGGCGCGTCAAAAATCCCCGCTCGTCGCCCAGCGGCTCACGCTGTACCAGCTTGACGCCGCCGATCGGTGTATCCACGACCACCAGGCGATTCATGCCGTCGCTTCGTAGGCCGCGATATCGGCCAGGCACAGGCTTAACGCCGCCGCGCCTTCCGAAAAATTTCGGTACCAGGCCATGCTGCGATGCGCCGCCTGGGTTACGGTCCAGTGCGGACGTACACCCAGTACGTCGCGTGCCTTGGCGACCTCCAGCGTCAAGATGGCGGCCTCGTGCGGTCCCTCGGCTTGCAGAGCTAGGCAATACTCGCCGCTGCCGAAAGCCGCCTGCGCCATTTGCACCAGTTCGCCCGCCGTGGTGACTTCCGAGGTCTGAGGGCCGAAGTTATAAGCACCGGCCTTTGCCGGGTCGTGCCATAACTGTTCTGCCAGCAACAAATACGCCACCAGCGGCTCGATCACATGTTGCCAGGGACGCACCGCATCGGGCCGTCTAATGCGCAAACTGCGGCCGGTGCTCCAGGCCCGAAACGCATCCGGCAGCAGGCGGTCTTGCGCCCAGTCGCCGCCGCCAATCACATTGCCGGCTCTGGCGCTGGCCACCGCGACGCCGCTGGGCGCCAGAAACGAGGCGCGATAAGCGGCCACTACCAGCTCGGCCGCGGCCTTGCTGGCGCTGTAGGGGTCATGCCCTCCGAGTGCATCGTCCTCGCGGTAGGGATACGGCCACGCCCGGTTCTGGTACACCTTGTCGGTGGTCACCACCACCACCACCCGCACGTTGCTCTGCCCGCGCACGGCCTCCAGCAGGTTCGCCGTGCCCATGACGTTGGTGGAAAAAGTATCAAGCGGTTCAGCGTAAGCGGTGCGCACCAATGCCTGGGCGGCCAGGTGCAACACGATATCGGGAGTGGCCTGTTGTACACAGCGCGCCAATGCAGCAGCGTCCCGTATGTCGCCCTGGCGGTGGTCCAGCAGATTGGCGACCCCTGCCCGATCGAACAGGTTGGGTTGTGTGGCCGGCGGCAATGCAAACCCCACCACCTGCGCGCCGAGTTGATGCAAGCAGATGGCGAGCCACGCGCCCTTGAACCCGGTGTGTCCCGACAACAGCACGCGCTTGCCGCGCCAGAAAGCCGGGTCGGGCAGCATCACCAAACCTTCCAGGGCGCCCTGCCGGACAACCAGAGTTCTTCCAGCATGTTTTTTTCGCGCAAGGTGTCCATCGGCTGCCAGAACCCGGTGTGTTCGAACGCCATTAACTGCCCGTGCGCCGCCAGGCCCGACATCGGCTCGACTTCCCAGGCGGTGCTGTCGTCGGTTATACGCTCCAGGCAACGCGGCGACAACACGAAGAAACCACCGTTGATCAGGCCCCCGTCGCCGCGCGGCTTTTCGGTAAACCCGGTCACGCAAGCGCCCTTCATCTGCAAGGCGCCATATCGCCCCGGTGGCTGCACGGCCGTGATGGTCGCCAGTTTGCCGTGTTCGCGGTGGAACCGGATCGACGCGGAAATGTCTAGGTCGGACACTCCGTCGCCGTAGGTAAAACAAAATTCGCTTTCATCCTTCAGGTAGTCGGCCACGCGTTTGAGGCGGCCGCCGGTCATGGTGTCGTCCCCGGTATCAACCAGCGTGACGCTCCAGGGCTCGGCGTGTTTATGGTGCACCTCCATGCGGTTGCTGGCCATGCAGAAAGTCACGTCGGACATATGCAGGAAGTAGTTGGCGAAATACTCCTTGATCATGTAACCCTTGTAGCCGCAACAAATCACGAACTCATTTACGTCGTGCGCGGAATACATCTTCATGATGTGCCACAAGATCGGTTTGCCGCCCACCTCGATCATCGGTTTGGGGCGCAGGTGCGTCTCTTCGGAAATGCGGGTGCCCAGCCCCCCGGCAAGGATCACGGCCTTCATGCACCTTGCTCTTCAGGCAGCACCGTAATCGGCGACGGCGCTTGGCCGGCGCAAAAGCGCTGCCACATGCTGCGGTAGGCCGACTCAACGCCACGCGCAAAGCCCTTTCCGTCCATCAACGGCGAGTTCAGCATGCGCTGGCGCATGCCCGCGCGCAGGTCCGCCAGGCCCTGCGTATCGGCGCCAAATGCGCAGGCCTTTTCGATGTACTCCTGTTCGCTGTAAGCGACCCATTGGGGCAGGCCGATATTGGTGACAAAGCTTGTCCCGATGCGGCCCAATGGCGGGCGGCTGGCCAGCGTCAGCGCGGGCACACCCATCCACAACGCGTCTACCAGCATGGTGCCGCCGCTGTGCGGAAAGCAGTCCAGCAGAATATCGAAGTCGTGCAGCCCCTTGAAGATGTTGCTGCTGTTGCGCATCACCACGCGATCCGGGCCCAAGCCGTGGCGCGCCATCAAAGACCGGAAATGCTGGCGGTTCAGCGGATCGGCAAAGTGCCGGAAATCGAGTATGAGTTGCGCAGTCGGCATGCGCCGCAGAATTTCCCCCCACACCCTGAAGGTGTGATGGTTCAGGCGTTCGGTACGTCCCGAGTAGGCGAACGTGACGTAGCCGTTTTTTTTGCAGGGCGGTGCTGCCGGCAGGTCGGTTTGCACCATCGACTGAAATGGTACAAAACAATGCGGCAGCCGAACGATACTTTCCCGTGCCAGGGTCTGCGGCGGTGCGATGTACCGGTCGAACAATACATAGTCCACGGCCCTCAAACCGGTGGTCCAAGCCGCGCCGAGCCAGGTAACCTGCAGCGGCGCGGGCTTGAGCGCAAACACCCCCAGCCGGTCGTCCCGCATATGGTTGCAACCGTCAACCAGGATGTCGATGCCGTCAGCGCGCACCATCTGTGCAACCTGTTCATCCGAGCACTCGCGAATATCGCGCCAGTGGTCAAAAGCGGCCTTGAACTTTGCCGTGAACGCATCTTCGACCTTGACGTTGGAGTAGGCGAATATCTCGACCTGGGAATGGTCATGATTGGCAAAAAACGGCAGGAAGTAAAAACGCGAGGTGTGCTGCCGGAAGTCGGGCGAGACATACGCCACCTTCAGGCGGCGGCCTGGCGTGCGGTCATGTGACGAGAAGTCGGTAACGGGTTCGGCGAAACGATTTCCCCAGCGCACGAACTCGGCAAAGATGTCTTCGACCTTTAGGTCGGGATGGTAGGAAAAGGCGTATAGGCGCTTCTCCCACACCACCGCGTCGTCCGGCAAGATGGCCAGTGCCGCGTTGGATTGCGCAATCACTTTTTCAAAGTCGGCGAGCTTGGCGTATGCACTGCTCAAGCCCTGATGCGCATGTGCCTGCGACACATCGAACCGGTTGGTTTTGGTGTCCACGCCGGCCAGCAGATCAATCGTTTTTTGAAAACCCGCTACCGCTTCTACAAGACGCCCCTGCTCGTCCAGAACCTGTGCCAGATGACTATGCGCCGGAATGTAACTCGGCTCGATGGCCAACCCTTGCCGGTACAACACGGCGGCCTCTTCATACCGGTCCTGGCTCAGCACGGTCGCGCCAAGATTCACCAAGGCCGAGGCAAATCCAGGCCGGTACAACAAGGCCAGACGCAAACTTACTTCGGCCTCCACCGGCCTGCGCTGGTTTTGCAACGCAAAGCCCAGATTGCTCAATGCACCCGCGTCGCCGGGCGAGCATGCTACGGCTCTTTGCAGCGGCGCCAAGGCCGCAACGAATTCGCCCAGATTGACCAGCGCCGCACCCAGAGCTTTCCAGCCGAAGGCGGTGGCCGGATAACGGCGCGTCATGGCCTTCGCGAGCTGGACCACTTCATCCAGCCGGTTGTGTTTGAAAAGCGTCTCGATCCGGCCTACCTGCCGGTCCGATGGCTGCACCGAACTTTTACTTTTTTTACCGGGCCGGTCTTGTAGAGCGGGTTGGTCGGACCGACGCGCAAGCAAGGCGGACTCCCGCTTGAACCGGCTTTCGACCAGGCGTTCGATCAGCTCGGCAGTGACCGGCACCGTCAGGCCGCAACGCCTTTTTTGTTCCAGCATACCGGTTGCGGCATCGTGTTCGCCGGCGTGTATCGAGGCATCGAAATAACTCAGCCAGTACTGCCAGTTGTCCGGTTGCGCCGCGTGGGCCTTGCGAAAGTACGGCAGGCTTCGCGGCGCATGGCCGGCTTCGAGCGCAATGACGGCAAGGTTGTGATTGGCATCGGGATGGTCGGGCGCCAATTCCAGAATGCTCCGATACATTTCTTCAGCGCTTTGCAGCTGTCCGGCGCGGTGCTGCATCAACGCAATTTCCATGCTTTGCCCAACCGTGCGTTGCAGCATGTTGTCGAGCGATGGCGGCGCTTGTACCGGCGACGCCGGTATCGGCACGGCGTCTTGCATTGGGGGCTCCGTGGCCGGTGCGACGCCCGGCTCCGAGTGGCTCCACAGCGCGAACATTTTTATAAACGCGTCTTCAACATGGCGCGCGAAACCGGCCTCGTCCATCAAGGGGCTGTCCTGCATCCATGCCCTGAGGCCCGCGCGGATTCGCGTCAAGCCTGGCAGGTCGCGCGCCAGAGCAAGCGCTTTTTCAACGTACTCCTGTTCTGACCGCGCAATCCACTGCGGCCGCGCCATTCCATGCAGGATCGAGCTGCCCAAGCGACCCACGGCGGGCCGCCCGCACAGCGTCACATACGGAACCCCCATGTACAACATCTCGAACAAGGTGGTGCCTGAGTTATGCGGGAAACAATCCAGGCCGATGTCGATGCCCCGCAGCACTTCCCATGGCGGGCTATGGCAACCGATCTCGAGCCGGTCGCGGCCGACACCCAGCGCAACGAACTTTTGTGCCAGCGCTTCCTGCGCTGCCAGGCTTTTGAAGTTGCCGCTATCGATGACCAGACGCGCGCCGTCCACGCGCCGCAAAATGTCGGCCCAAACCCGGATCGTGTGACGGTTGATCCGGATCGCGCGTGTCAACGTGCCGAATGTGATGTGCCCTCGTTTCAGCGCCGGCAAGGCACTGACGTCGCCCATGCCAGGCCCGGGCCGATAAGCCAGCGCCGGCACCGGCAGGCGCCACGGGACCTCCGAAAACAAAGCGTCGCTGCCAGGGGGCGCGGTGGCTGCGTCGGTCAGGTAGTAATCGATCGCCGTAAGGCCGGTGGTGTAACCAAAATCGAGCCAGTGCAGCGACACCGGCGCCGGCTTGCGCGCGAACACACCCAGGCGGTTGCCGCGGGTGTGGCCGGCAATGTCCACCAGCACATCGATGCCATCGTCGCGGATGCGCTGCGCCAACGCGTCGTCCGACATCCCAGCCGTGGAAAGCCATTGGTCGAAGTAGCCTCGGTAACGCTGCGTCGTGGCATCCGATGCCAGCACCAGCTCCGAGTAGGCAAGCACCTCAAACCGCGCATGGTCGTGGCGGGCCAGCAGGGGCTCCAGAAAATGCCGCGTCGAGTGATGGCTCAAGCTTGGACATACATAAGCTATTTTTAGCCGGCGTCGCGTGTCGCGGTCATTGGCATGCGGGCGCCATTTGGCCTTCAAAGGCAAGCCAAGCTGCGTGTCGAACGCACGGTAGGCCTGGAAGATTTCCTCCGCGCTTTTGTCGGGGTGGTAGTTCAGCACGAACAGCAGGTTGCTGTGCGCGGACGCGTTGTTTGGGTCCAGCGTCAATGCCCGGCGGGTGCTGGCTTCGGCTTCCTCGATACGGCCCTGGTCCTTGAGCAAATACCCAAGGCTGATATGGGCCTGCACAAAATCGGGATGGATCTCCAGCGCGCGACGCACCGAGACTTCGGCCTCTTCGGACCGCCCCAGGTCATCCAATACAACATTCAAATTCAGGTGCGCAACATGAAAATTTTTGTCCAGCGCGATACTGTGTCGAAAGCAGGCTTCGGCCTGCGTGAGGCGGCCCTGCTTTTGCAACGCCATACCCAGATTCGAATGCGCCGACGTGTTGCCGGGCTCCAGGCG
>JANYBQ010000011.1 GCA_025360705.1 Betaproteobacteria bacterium
GCCGTGCTGAAAGCCGCGCCGGTCGCCCTGCGGACCTGGCTGGAAGCGCAAGCCGCGGTCTTGGCGCCCCTGTGGGCGGCGCGTGCGGCCGATGGCCATGTGCGCGAATGCCATGGCGATCTGCATTTGGGTAACGTGGTCACCTTTGAAGGCGAAACCATTGCCTTCGACTGCATCGAGTTCGATCCGACGCTGCGCTGGATCGACATCCTCGACGACGTGGCGTTTGTCGTCATGGATTTCGCGGCGCACGGCCGGCGCGACTTCGCTCTGCGTTTCATCAACGCGTGGCTCGACCACACCGGCGACCATGAGGCACTGCCGGCGTTACGTTTTGCGATCGTTTATCGGGCCCTGGTACGCGCGCAGGTGGAAAGCCTGCGCGGTGAATTGCGCACCTCCACCGCCCGCCGCTATCTGGAAACAGCGCTGTCCTGGGCCGGGCCGGGCCAGCCACGCCTGTTCATCACACATGGTCTGCCCGGCTCGGGCAAGACTTTGGGGTCGCAGCGCCTGCTTGAAGCGCAAGGTGCGATCCGGTTGCGCTCGGATGTCGAACGCAAACGCCTGTTTGGCCTTGGGCCGAACCAGAGCTCCCACGCCAGCGGTCTGAAAATATACGGCACCAAGGACAGCGAGCGCACTTACGCTCGCATTTTTGCACTGGCGCGGATTGCCTTGCAGGCCGGTTATCCCGTGATCCTGGACGCTGCATTCCTGCGCCGCGCTGAACGGGACGAGGCGCTAGCCCTGGCGCGCGCGCTCAAGCTACCTTTCTCGATACTGGAGTGCACAGCGCCGCTGCGGTTATTGCGCGCCCGCATTCTGGCCCGTAAGGACGATGCGTCGGAAGCCGATGCCGCGGTACTTGCGCGCTTGCACACGGTTGCTGAACCGCTGGCCGGCGAGGAGCTGGCGTATGTGCGGGACATGCCCGGCGGAGCGCTCCCGTGAGTCGAGCGCCCCTGTGCGGCTTCAATGAAGTCGTGCCAGGCAGACGCGCATCAATCCGTCCATGGCGGCGAGGTTGCGAATGTGGCGTTTGGTCACTTCAGGTCGGAATCCAGAGCTTGGGCAAATCGGGCAAGGTACGGAAGATACGCGACAACGATCCGTTGCGTACCAGGCCCGTGGCATGTTCAATGTCGGGCGCCAGAAAACGGTCCTGTGCCATCGCGGGTACGTCCTGACGCAGCAGCGCATGGGCCTGCTCCAGCGCGCCTGAACTTTGCAGCGGGCGCAAGAATTCAATGCCTTGCGCGGCCGCCAGCAATTCGATGCCCAGGATATGCGCGGTGTTGCCGATCATGGATTGCAACCGGCGCGCCGCGAAGGTGGCCATGGACACATGGTCTTCCTGGTTGGCGCTGGTGGGCAGGCTGTCCACGCTGGCCGGGTGCGCCAGAGATTTGTTCTCCGACGCCAGCGCCGCGGCGGTGACGTGCGCGATCATGAAGCCGCTGTTAAGCCCCGCATCGGCGGTCAGGAATGGCGGCAAACGCGACACGCTGCTGTCGATAAGCATGGCAATGCGGCGCTCGGCTATCGCGCCTACTTCGGCAATCGCCAGCGCCATGCCATCGGCGGCCAGCGCGACCGGCTCGGCGTGGAAGTTGCCGCCTGAAATCATCGTCCCATGGTCCATGGAACCAGCGCTGGTGGCGCTGGGCGGAAACACCAGCGGGTTGTCGGTCACCGCATTGGCTTCACGCACCAGCACCAGCGCGGCATGGCGCAGCTGGTCCAGGCAGGCACCCACGACTTGCGGTTGGCAACGCAGGCTGTAGGGGTCCTGCACGCGGTCGTCTCCGTCCAGGTGCGAATGGCGGATTTCGCTGCCCTGCAACAAGGCGCGGTAATACTGCGCCACGTCGATCTGGCCGGGCTGGCCGCGCAGGGCATGGATACGCGGGTCGAACGGACCGTCGCTGCCGCGCGCGGCGTCGACCGTCAGCGCGCCAACCACCAACGCTGCTTCCAGCACCGGCTCGAACGCCAGCAGCGCGTGTAGCGCAAGCGCAGTCGAAGTCTGCGTGCCGTTGATCAGCGCCAGGCCCTCCTTGGCGCCGAGCTTGAGCGGCTCGATGCCGGCCTCCTGCAGCGCAGCCAGGGCAGGCACCGCCTTGCCGTCCTGGAGCATGGCGCCCTCGCCCAGCAGAGCCAGCGTCATGTGCGCCAGCGGCGCCAAATCGCCCGAAGCACCGACCGAACCTTGTGACGGCACGTACGGCACCAGACCGGCGTTATGCACCGCCAGCAGACTGTCGACAACCACCTCGCGCACGCCCGAATGGCCACGCGCCAGGCTGGCGGCCTTGAGCGCCAGCATCAGGCGCACTACCTGCGGATTCAGCGGCTCGCCCACACCCACGCTGTGGGAACGAATCAGGTTGAGTTGCAGGAGATCAAGCTGCGCCTTGCTGATGCGCTGATTGGCCAGTTTGCCGAAGCCGGTGTTGACGCCATAGACCGGCGCATCGCCGTCGGCCGCCGCCTGCACCACCTTCGCGCTGGCCCGAATCGCCTCGCGCGCGGAGGCCGGCAACTCCAGTTTTTGCACGTCGGCGTGGATGGTCTGCAATTGGTCCAGCGTGAGCTGGCCGGGTTGAATCAGCATATTATTTTTGTCCAATCATCGGCAGGTTCAATTTGAATTCGCGCGCCGCAGCCACAGCGATGTCGTAACCCGCGTCGGCATGGCGCATGACACCGGTGGCCGGGTCGTTCCACAACACGCGTGCTATACGTTTGGCCGCCGCGTCGGTGCCGTCGCACACGATCACCACACCGGAGTGCTGCGAATAACCCATGCCCACGCCGCCGCCATGGTGCAGCGATACCCAGGTTGCGCCGCCGGCGGTGCTGAGCAAGGCGTTCAGCATGGGCCAGTCGGACACCGCGTCCGAGCCGTCCAGCATGGACTCGGTTTCGCGGTTCGGCGAGGCGACCGAACCACTGTCCAGATGGTCGCGCCCGATCACGATCGGCGCCTTGAGTTCGCCGCTTTTCACCATCTCGTTGAAAGCCAGACCAGCGCGGTCGCGGTCACCCAGCCCGATCCAGCAGATACGCGCCGGCAAGCCCTGGAACGCAATGCGTTCGGACGCCATGTCGAGCCAGCGGTGTAAGCCCGCGTCATCGGGGAACAACTCCTTCATCTTGGCGTCGGTCTTGTGGATGTCGTCCGGATCGCCCGACAAGGCGACCCAGCGGAACGGTCCCTTGCCACGGCAAAAAAGTGGCCGCACATAAGCCGGCACAAAACCCGGAAAGTCGAATGCGTTCCTGACGCCTTCGTCGAATGCCACCTGGCGGATGTTGTTGCCGTAGTCCACGGTCGGGATACCCATGGCCTGGAAATCCAGCATGGCCTGTACATGCACGGCACAACTTTTGGCGGCTGCATCGCGCAGCGTTTTGTGTTGACCGGCGTCCAGTTGCGCGGCGCGCCAGCGCTCGACCGTCCAGCCGGCGGGCAGGTATCCGTTGACGAGGTCGTGCGCCGAGGTCTGGTCCGTCACCAGGTCGGGGCGGGTGCCGCCGGCTTTAGCGCGGCGCACAAGTTCGGGCAGGAGGTCGGCGGCATTGCCGAGCAGGCCGATAGACACCGCTTTTTTCTCGTGCGCATAACGCTCCAGCCGCACCAGCGCGTCGTCCAGATCGGTGGCCTGTTCGTCCAGGTAACGGGTCTTGATACGGAACTCGATGCGCGACTGCTGGCATTCGATGTTGAGCGACGATGCGCCCGCAAAACTGGCGGCCAGCGGCTGCGCGCCACCCATGCCGCCGAGCCCCGAAGTCAAAATCCAGCGGCCCGCCATGTCACCGTTGAAATGCTGGCGGCCGGCTTCGACAAATGTTTCGTAGGTGCCCTGTACGATGCCCTGGCTTCCGATATAGATCCACGACCCAGCAGTCATTTGGCCGTACATCATTAGGCCCTTGCGGTCGAGCTCGTGAAAGTGCTCCCAGGTTGCCCACTTGGGTACCAAATTGGAGTTGGCTATCAACACCCGCGGCGCGTCCAAATGGGTGCGGAACACGCCCACCGGTTTGCCGGACTGCACCAGCAACGTCTCGTCTTCCTTCAACGCCCGCAGGATGGTAAGGATGGCCTCGAAGCAGTCCCAGTTGCGCGCCGCTTTGCCGATGCCCCCGTAAACCACCAGCGCGTCCGGGTTTTCGGCCACCTCGGGGTCCAGGTTGTTCTGCACCATGCGGTAGGCGGCTTCAATCAGCCAGTTGGCGCACTTTAGCTGGGTTCCGCGCGGAGCGCGTACGGGGCGAGGTTGGGCGACTGGGTGGACGGGGGACGGGTCGGACATGGCAGCCTTTGGAAGGGTGGTGGCAAACGGTGAAATTGACCGGAAGTGTACTTGTCTAGACAAGACTATGCAACTACACTTCACGCATGGTTTTTCGTGACGCGTCCACACCCGCCTCAGCGCCCGGAACCGGTGCTTCGGCGCCGGCCACGGCGCCTTACGCGCAGGTCAAGCAATTTCTAAAGCAGGGCCTGTCGGTCGGCCGCTGGGAACCCGGTGCACGGATGCCGTCCGAGTCCGAACTGGTGGCGCGGTTTGGCGTCAGCCGCATGACCGTCACGCGTGCCTTGCGCGAGCTGCAGAACGAAGGGCTGGTAACCCGCGTACAGGGGCTGGGTACCTATGCCGCGCACCTGGCACAGGTATCGTCCACGCTGACGATCCGGGACCTGCACGAAGAGATCACGGCGCGCGGGCACCGCCACTACGCCAAGGTGCATCTGGCGCGCCAGGAACGTGCGCCCGCCGCGCTGGCGCCGCAGTTGGGACTGGCGCCGGGCGCCCCGGTTTTTCATACGCTGATCGTGCATTTCGAAGACCGGGTGGCGTTGCAATGCGAAGACCGCTACGTCAATCCGGCCTGCGCGCCGGACTACCTGAAAGCCGATTTCACGCGTATCACACCGACCCATTACCTGCTCGAAGTCGCACCGCTGTGGGAGGCGCAATATTCGATCCAGGCCGGCGCGCCAAGTAATCGCGAAGCCAGACTGCTGGGCATACGCATCGACGAGCCTTGCCTGATCATCGTCCGGCGCACCGTCAACCGCGACATACCGATCACGTTGGCGCGGCTGGTGCATCCGGGTTCGCGTTACCGCGTGGAAGGACAGTTCAAGCCATGAGCAAAACCAGGCGAGAGGCCGATATCCTGTTGATAGCTGCCGCTACGGTGGCGCCGCAGGCCTGGCGCAATGGGGGTGGTCAGACACGTGAATTGCTGGCCTGGCCGCCGGGCGTCGACTGGCGCGTGCGCATCAGCCGGGCCGACATAGAAATGGACGGCCCGTTTTCCGCATTTCCGCGGGTCGAACGCTGGTTCACCGTGTTGCAAGGCGCCGGCGTGGTACTGACTTTTGCCGATGCCAAGCATGAACTCAAACCTGGCGATGCACCGCTGCGTTTTGATGGCGCCGCAGCGCCCGGGTGCCGGTTGCTCGATGGGGCAACCCAGGACTTGAATCTGATGCTGCGCCAGGGCACCGGCGTGATGCGTACGGTGTACGCCACGCAGCCGTGGAGCGAAGAATTTTCCATGCGCGGGCTCTACACCACCGTGGCGGGTCATTGGAATGGCGGCAAGCAGAACTGCCCGGTTCCGGCCGATACTTTGCTCTGGGTCGCGGCCAGTGGAACGGACGCCTGGACCTTCGAGCCAAGCGACCGCAGCGGCGCAACTGGCGCGTGGTGGCTTGGTTTTACACCGAGGGATTGACGCTATGACCGGATTGACTTTATGGCGCAATTCGCGTCTGGCCACACTCGCAGGTGACCTGCCTTGGGGTTTGGTGGAAGACGGCGCACTGCTGGTAGAGCGCGACAAGCTGGCCTGGGTCGGGCCGCTAACCGATCTGCCGCACGACCTGCGCGCGCGGGTCGGTGCAGAGCACGACCTGGGTGGCGCGCTGGTGACGCCGGGCCTGGTCGATTGCCATACCCATCTGATCTACGGCGGTCAACGCGCACGGGAATTCGAGTTGCGTTTGCAAGGCGCCAGTTACGAGGAAATCGCGCGCGCCGGTGGTGGCATCCGGTCCACGGTTGTGGCAACCCGCGCTGCCAGCAATGAAGATCTTTTTGCCGCCGCGCGGGCCCGTGCGTTAACGCTGATGGCCGAAGGCGTGAGCACTTTGGAAATCAAATCCGGCTACGGCTTGAATCTGCATGACGAAGGACGCTGCCTGTCGATTGCGCGCCGGCTGGGCGCCGAACTACCCTTGACGATACGGACCACATTCCTCGGTGCACACGCCCTGCCGCCCGAGTTCGATGGGCGCGCCGACGACTATATCGATGCCGTGTGTGCCTGGATGCCCCAGTTGCAAGCCCGCGGTCTGGTGGATGCAGTCGATGCGTTCTGCGAAAACATCGGCTTCAGCCCGGCACAAACCCGGCGCGTTTTCGAGGCCGCGCGTGCCTTGGGCCTGCCAGTCAAATTACATGCCGAGCAACTCAGCGACCAGGGCGGTGCGGCGCTGGCGGCCGAATTCGGCGCCTTGTCCTGCGACCACCTGGAGCATCTCGGCGCTGCGGGTGTCCGGGCTATGTCCGGCGCTGGCACGATAGCCGTGTTGCTGCCAGGTGCCTACTACTTTTTGCGCGAAACCAAGCTGCCGCCGATTGCACAGTTACGCGAACAGCGGGTTCCGATTGCATTGGCCAGCGACCACAACCCCGGCTCGTCGCCAGGCCTGTCGCTCCAGTTGATGATCAGCATGGCCTGCACCTTTTTTCGCTTGACACCCGAAGAGGCGGTGCGCGGCGTCACCATCAACGGCGCGCGCGCATTGGGGCTTCACGACCGTGGCACTCTGGCGGCGGGGCAACGCGCGGACTTCGCGGTGTGGGAGCTGCAACACCCGAACGAATTGGCCTACTGGTTCGGCCACAACCCGTGTCGGCGCGTGGTGGTGGCGGGCCACGAGAGACCACCGGCCCCGCAAAAGACTTGAGGACTATCGCCATGAACAACCCTGTATTTGCGTTGCACGAAGGCACAGCCCCGTTGCTGGTCAGCCTACCGCATGCCGGAACCGTTATTCCCGACGCATTGCAGCCGCGGTATGTACCACGCGCATTGGCGCTGGAAGACACCGACTGGCACCTGGCACAGCTATACGAGTTTGTGCTGGACATGGGCGCCAGTCTGATCGTCCCGCATAACTCGCGTTACTTGATCGACCTGAACCGGCCGCCTGAAAACACACCCATGTACCCCGGCGTCAACAACACCGAGTTGTGCCCCACCCGCTTCTTCACGGGCGACCCTTTGTACATCGAAGGCCGCGCCCCCGATGCGCAGGAAATACAGCGCCGCGTTGCGAGTTACTGGCGCCCTTACCATGCGGAACTGGAGAGCGAACTGGCCCGTCTGCAGGCGATGCACGGCCACGTAATTCTGTTTGACGGCCACAGTATCAAGTCGGAGCTGCCCTGGTTGTTCGAGGGCAAGCTGCCGGACCTGAACCTGGGCACGGCCAGCGGGACCAGTTGCGCGCCGGAGTTGCGCTCGGCGCTGCAACAGGTGCTGCAATTGCAAAGCCGGTTCACACAAGTGGTGGATGGCCGCTTCAAGGGCGGCCATATTACGCGCTCGTTCGGACGCCCGGCGCTGGGCCGCCACGCGGTGCAACTCGAGATGTGCTGGAGCACCTACATGCCTGAGGAGCCGCCCTATGGCATCGACGTGGCGCGCGCCGGAGAGCTGGCGCCGGTATTACGCGCGCTGGTGCAAACCATGATCGCCTACAAACCCCATGCTTGAACAAACCTTGTGGGCGGCCCGCGCCTGGGTCGCCGGACGCTGGCAGGAGTCGGTGCTGCTGGAGGTGAACGCGCAGGGTTGCTGGGGTGCCATCGCCAGCGGCGTGCCTGTTCCGCCGCAAAACGCCAGGCGTCTTGCAGGGCCGGTGTTGCCCGGCCTGGTCAACGCGCATAGCCACGCGTTCCAGCGGGCTTTCGCGGGCCTGTCGGAGAGGCGCGAAACCGACGCCGATGACTTCTGGTCCTGGCGCGACCACATGTACCGGGTGGCGCTACGCATCACACCAGAACAGATGCGCGCCGTCGCGGCGCAGTTGTACGTGGAGTTGTTGCGCGGCGGTTATACCCAGGTGTGCGACTTCCACTATCTGCATCACGACCCGCAGGGCGCCCGCTACACGGACCCGGCCACCATGTGCTGGGCGCTGGCCGACGCCGCTGCCGACTCGGGCATCGGCCTGACCGTATTGCCGGTGTTGTATGAACGCGCCGGTTTTGCATTGCCCACGTTGCGTGACGACCAGCGCCGTTTTGCCGGCACGCCCGAACTGGTGCACCGGCTGATGCGCGAGGTGCAGGACGCGAAACGCACTTATGTCAACGCGGGCGCGGCGATCCATTCGCTGCGCGCCGCCAGCGCCGCGTCGATAACCAGTCTGCTGCGGCTGCTGGGGGATGAGCCGGTGCCGATCCACATTCACGTGGCCGAACAGACGCAGGAGGTCGACGACTGCGTCGCCGCCACCAGCTTGCGGCCGATCGCGTGGTTATGCGAACACCTGGCGCCCGATCCACGCTGGCATCTGGTACATGCCACCCACACCACTCCAGCCGAGATCGAAGCGGTAGCCAACAGCGGCGCCGGCATTGTGATTTGCCCCAGCACCGAAGGCAACCTGGGTGACGGCCTGACCGATTTGAACGGGTGGCTGAGCGCCGGCGTGCCCATGGCCATCGGGTCCGACAGCCATGTCACGCGCAACTGGCCCGAGGAGTTACGCTGGCTTGAATACGGGCAACGCTTGCTGCGCCGGCAGCGCAATGTCGCGGCGGCACCGGGCTGGGGTCAGCCGTCCACCGCTGCGCGATTGTTCGATGCGGCGCTATCCGCCGGGGCCAACGCCGCGGGTCAATCCAGCTGGGGTCTGGTATGCGGGGCACGCGCGGACGCATTGGTGCTGGACCCACATGCCCCGGCGCTCCTCGGAATACCGCCATCCCACAGCCTGAACGCGCTGGTGTTCGCGGGCAGTGAACCGGGTTTTAGCGAAGTACTGGTAGCCGGGCAAGTGGTCATGCGCAACGGCCATCATGCGCAGCAAGACGCCATTGCCGAGCGGTTCGCGGCCGTGATGGACGCTTTGTGGAATCACGCCTGCTGAGTGTGCATAGCGCGCTATTCCGATCGGGTTGAACCAGCCTCCTGCATCAACAGACCGGCGTCCATCAGAGATTGCACGATATCTGCCTGGCGCCGGTCCCGCCTGCGTTTGGCTTCCGGTCGTTGGAGAGCCTGCGCAGCCATCCAGCGCTTGAACTCAACGAAAGTTTCGGGAGCAATAGTGCGCATCAGAGTCATGCGCCCGGTAACCGAGACGACGATGTGGTCGAAACGTGGAGCGCTGGTCAATACAGACGCCCGCACTGCCTGCACTGGCCACAAGTCGTCCTCATCTTCCGAAAACCTGAATGGATGGGGGTCGCCGTCCACCGGCTGACGACGCAAAAAATCCACCTCGAAACCTTTGCTGTTAATGGCGGTTTCGTTCTGCCCTTCCTTGCGCTGAAATGTGGCGTCCGCGTGCTGCAGTACGCGCAGCATGGATGAATCCAGCTTCTCCATGTCCGTCATGAAACGAACGCGCCTGCGGGCGTCCCACAACAAATCCACATCCTGCGTTGCCAAAGCCCCTTGAAGGATACGCACGCCTGCCGCCGTTTCATAGGCATACAAGGCGTGTGTGCCCACGACGGTAAAGTGCTGGCCCAGTCCTGCGTCCTCGATGGTTTCCAATACGGCTACAACGGTGGCCGGCACGCGACCGGTCTTCAAGGCTTTGTTCAATCTCTCGGCGTCCCTGAGTTCAATCCGTAAAGACTTCAGCCGGGCCTCGAACTCGCCCTTGTCGGCGGTGAACTGCAGATAAATCTTTTCGGTCTCAAGGGAACGTGAGCCCATGCGATGCTGACGGCCGTGTGAAAGCGTCTTGACGAGATACTCATGGCCTCCTTGCCGCTTCCAATACATGCCCCCGACGTAGCGTTTCGCCTGAGCTTGGACACGAGCGAACTCCTGAAAAACCGTTGATGAATCCATCAACTGCCGGGCTGCGTTGTCAGACAAGAGAATGTAATCCATGGCCACGTTTTTTTCGAAATCGAAATATGAACGGCTATATGATACAAATCAACAGCTTAGGTAATCACGCATGGCTACCAAGCTGGCATCGCGGCGCCGGGCTCCAGTACTGCACGGGTCGCGGCCAGCGCCTGGCGTGCCCATTCGTACGCGCCCAACCGCGGCAACCGGATATGGTGCGGAATTTCGACGCTGACCGGCAAGTCGGACGGCAGCGCGTTGAAGAGCCCTTTCAGGTCTATGCCGCCCTCGCCAGGCAACAGCCGTTCGGCAACCGCGGTGTGGATCATCTCGTCGCGCGTAAACGTGCCGCTGCCCGGACCATCGCATATCTGGGCGTAATGCAGGCAACTTCCGGGCAAGGCCGCGATGTCCGCCAGAGTGCTGGTCGACCGCGCCAGATGCAGGGCATCCACCAGCACTCCGGCGTTGGGCGGCCGCCCCGCCGCATCGACGATGGCCAACGCGCTGTTGGCATCGCGTATGGCGGTCCAGGGCAGGAATTCAAGGTCAACGGTCAACCCGAAAGGTCGCGCTATTTCACACAAACCGGCAAAGGACTGCGCCAACCGGGACGGGTCGGGATCGTCTCCAACCACCAAGACGCCGCGTGCCTTGAGAGCAGCCCCTGTCTCCAGCAGCGCCAACCAGTCGCTTGCGTCGAAGTTGTCCCGAATGCGAATTACCTCGATGTCGAATACACCCACTCCAGTGTTCCGCGAACACGCAAGGGTTTCGCGCATTAGATGCGCGTCATTCAGCAGATCCTGAAAAGCCGCGCCCGGCATGCTGGCACATAAGCGCAGGCCGACATGGCTGTAACCGGTTTGAGCGGCCACTGCGATAGCCTGCGCTGGGGTCAGGCTGCTGGCGGTGAGGTAGGAAAGCGAATAGGCGCGCATTCGGTACTTTCTCAAAGTCTCATGCTACCAACGAAACTTCGAGCAACCCGCCATACGAATCCTTTCCTGGATGCAAGCCTTGCGCCGGACCGCGGCGCCGGCGCACCAAAGACCGCGTCTCTTACTGCGGTTTGTAGCCCGCGTTCTTGACCATCGTGGTCCAGGCCTGGTTGGTGTTTTGCACGCGCGCTGCCAGTTCGCCCGGCGTGCTGGAAGCGGCAACGATCCCCAGCGCGCTGAGCTTTTCCGTGAAGTCGGGCGACTTGACGATTTTGGCGATGGCGGCGTTATAGCTCTGAACCAGGTTGGCAGGCGTACCGGCGGGCGCGAATACGGCGGTGAAAATCACTTCTTCATAAC
>JANYBQ010000012.1 GCA_025360705.1 Betaproteobacteria bacterium
AACGCGTGGCGCTCGAGATGGTGCAGCAGGCCGGCATCGAATTGCGCCTGCATTCCTGGTTCTCCCAGACGCTGGTCGAAGACGGCAAGGTCACCGGCGTGGTGGTTGAGAGCAAAAGCGGCCCGCAGGCGATCCTGGGGCAGGTGGTGATAGACGCCACCGGCGACCTGGATGTTGCGGCATCGGCCGGCGCGCCGCATACCGGTGGCAACTACATCATGACCACCGTATTTAGGCTCGGCAACGTAGACACCAACGCCGCAGAAAAATTCGAGCGCGAAGAACCTGAGCAGTATTCGGCACTGGACCGCCAGATCAAGAAGCTGCTGGGCGGGTCGTGGGGCCTGTGGTGGCTCAAGACCCCGCTGCCCGGTGTGGTGTGGTGCAACTGCCCGCACATGGCCGGGCTGGACGGCCAGAAGGTTGAGGACCTGACACGCGCGGAAGTGCAGGGGCGTAAACACATCCACGCGCTGGTGGACTTCATTCGCACCAAATTGCCCGGCTTCGAGCACTGCCAGGTAATCGACGTGGCACCCCAGACCGGCGTGCGCCAGACCCGGCTGCTGGAAGGCGAGTACATATTGGCCAAAGAAGACCTGGCGCAACGTACGCGTTTTGCCGACAGCATCGCCCGCGGCCGCGATTACTACATGCCCTATCGGGTGCTTTTGCCACAAAAGATCGACAACCTGCTGGTGGCCGGCCGCCACTATTCGGTGACCTCCCAGGCGCAAAAAATTTCACGCGAAATTCCGCCTTGTATGGCCATGGGAGAAGCCGCCGGTACCGCCGCTGCGCTGGCGTTGAACGCGGGCGTAACGGTGCGCAATGTAGACGTTAAACAAGTGCAAAAAATACTGCGCGCGCAGGGCGCGGACCCGGGCGACCAGTCGGGCCGCAACGCCGACGTACCCGCACTTGCCGCCGCGCTGGCAACCAACCATGCCGTTCTGGAGACCGTATGAAAAACGATAAGCCGGATGCTGCGGACCTGCCCCTTGCGGGCGTGCGCGTGATTGACTTTTCCCAGGTCATGATGGGCCCGGTCTGCACCCAGATGCTGGCCGACTATGGCGCCGATATCCTGAAGATCGAACGCAAGGGCGCGGGCGACCTGAGCCGATCCACCTTCGCGCCGGTGCATGGCGCCGACAACCCGATTTTTTGCAGTCTGAACCGCAACAAACGCAGCGCGGCACTCGACCTGCGCAATGCCGAACAGATTGCGGCGGTGCGCGCCTTGATCGGCGACGCCGACGTGGTGGTCAACAACTTTCGCGCTGGCGTGATGGAGCGCATGGGCCTGGGTTATGAAGATTGCCGCGCACTGAACCCGCGCATCATCTACGCCGTGGGCACCGGCTTTGGCGACAGCGGTCCCTACGCCCACAAGGGCGGCCAGGACGTACTCGCGCAGGCCATGAGCGGTGTCATGGCGCGGCGTGCCGACGCGTCGGCACCGACCACTGTCTACCCCACGGCACTGGCCGATTACTCGGCCGGCATGCACATGGTGCAAGGCATTTTGCTGGCGCTGCTGCAGCGCGCGAAAACCGGCGTCGGGCAGAAGGTCAGCGTGTCGCTCTACAACTCGATGCTGGCGATGCAGATGCAGGAAGCAGCGATGATCATGATGGCCGACTCCGAAGTCAACTGGGCCGCCATGCCGCTGTCGGGTGTGTTCGACACGCAGGATGGCGCGCTGGTGATGGTGGGCGCATTCAAGGCCAACCCCTTGCAGGACATCTGCGCCGCGCTGGAATTGGACGATCTGTCAGGCGACCCGCGTTTTTACAACCTGAACCAGCAGTTCAAACACAAGGCCGAATTGCAGGCCATGTTCCGCCAACGTTTCGCCAGCAACACGCAGGCCTATTGGCTGGCGCGACTGGAGCAACAGGACTTGTTGTGCGCGCCGGTGCGCGACCTGCGCGAGGCGCTGGTGGACCCGCAAACCCTGCACAACCGCATGCTGATGGAAGGGCCGGGAGAAGGCCAGCAGGTGCGGTTTATCGGTAGCCCGATCCAGATGTCGGCCGCACCGGTGACCCTGCGCCGCGCGCCTCCGCGGCTGGGGCAACACACCGAGGAAATTCTGGCGCTTGCCAGCGTAGGAACTCCAGTCGCATGACGGTTTCACTGATTGTCGACAACCACGTCGCCACGGTGACGCTGTCACGGCCCGAGGCCATGAATGCGGTGGACCTGGCAACCGAGGCCGAGTTGCAGGCGGTCTGGACGCGCATCGAGAACGACCCCGAGGTGCGCGTGGTGGTGCTGACCGGCGCCGGCGATCGCGCGTTTTGTGTAGGCGCCGACCTGAAGAACCCGTCCATGACCGGCCTCGAATACTGGGCCGCCTCGCGTGTGGGTGGTTTCGGTGGCATCGCTTTGCGCGAAACATTGAACGTGCCGGTGATTGCGCGCGTCAACGGTTTTGCATTGGGTGGCGGCTTCGAGATGGTGCTGGGCTGCGACATCGTGGTGGCCTGCGAAGAAGCCAGCTTCGGCCTGCCTGAAGCGCTGGTGGGCCGCATGCCGCTGGATGGCGGTATGACGCTATTGCAGCGCCAGGTGCCGTTTCGCAAAGCCATGGCAATGTTGTTCACCGGTAAACGCATCAAGGCGGCGGAAGCACTCGATATGGGGCTGATCAACGAGGTGGTGGCGCGCGCGGACCTCGACGCAGCTATCGCGCGCTGGGTAGCGGACATCCTGGCCTGCGCGCCACTGTCGCTGCAGGCGATCAAGCAAGTCGTGCGCGGCACCGGCACTCTGTCACCGGCACAGGCCCAGGCGCTGCGCCTTCCGGCACTTGTCAAGGCGCTGCATTCAGAAGACGGCAATGAGGGTGTGCTGGCGTTCCAGCAGAAACGCAAGCCGCAATGGCAGGGGCGCTGAGGACCGTTGACGCAGACCGCTCGCGGCAAAGGTGCGCCCGGGCGGGCCTCGGCGCTGCAGAGGCGCGCCGCAACCCGCCCGGGCACACCTTTGCAGAAGTGTCTTGGCGTTCTTTCGAGCCGAAGACCAAGTTCCCACACCCCTGGACGACGCACTGACATGACCTACGTCATCGTCGATACCTGCATCGACTGCAAGGACGCCAGTTGCGTCGCGTGTTGCCCGGTGGACTGCATTTACGAAGGTCCGCGCACCTACTACATCCACCCGGACGAATGCATCAACTGCGGCATCTGTGTCTCGGTTTGCCCGCCCGAAGCGATTTACGAGGATGCCGATGTACCCGCAACGCTGACGCATTTCATCGCCATCAACCGGGAGTTTTTTTCACCTTCCGTCAGCGCGCTGGGAAGTCCGGGCGGGGCCAGCACGCTGGGCGCGGCGCCGTGTGACCACCCGCTGGTCGCGGCGACAGGGCGCACTTTTTTGAAATAGCCGCTCGGGTTTGGAAACTCCGTTGGCATCAGGCGTAAGTAGCTTTAACGTATCAAGCTAACCGACGGGCCGCGCCGATGCTCGCCAAATTGAAGCCGCATACCGGCGACCGGTAGGTAGTCCGGGCTCGTCCAACAAACGGATCAGATCGCGGCTTTGCGCGATCTATCCTTATCCGTTAGGCCCTCAGATGATAGGTTGGGCGGCTGTGCTACCTGTGTGACACGTTTACTTAATTGCAATCACCATCGAGTCTGGCCCCGCAAGGTGCTCCACTCGCGTCGTAGAAAATCCTGCCTCTTTCATCCAACCTGAACAGTCACGGCCGGTATAGTCGAAGCCTCCCGGTGTTTCGATGAGCATATTCAAGCTCATCATCAACCCAAATGCATTTTTCGACCGATCGTCGTCAATGATGGCCTCGTAGACGACGAGCACGCCGCCGACAGGCACGGCGTCAAAAGCCTTTTTGAGGAGCATTTTTTTCGTGGGAAGATCCCAATCGTGCAGGATATGTCCCATCAGCACAACGTCGGCCTTCGGAATATCTTGTTTGAAAAAATCGCCCGGCTGAAACGTAAGTCTATCCGTGACACCAGCGGTCGCGGCATATTCTTCG
>JANYBQ010000018.1 GCA_025360705.1 Betaproteobacteria bacterium
GCGGCAGGCGGTAGTCTTGACACAGCTTGTGGAACCAGCCCAGGTCATCTGACAGCAGCGACAGTTCGGCGCGCTTGGCCCCTTCTTTGGTGGTGATGAGGTGGACTTCGGTGGGCACAAAGGGCGTGTGTTCGTCCGCTGCCAGCGCGTAGAGGGTTTCGGTGACGATTTGTGGGCTCAGGCCGCACACCGCCAGCAGGATGCGGCGTGGATAGTCCGCAGGGGTCCGTGAATGGCTGGCTGGCTGGGGGTGTGGCTGCATACGAAGCAGTGTAGGGGTGGCCCGCGCGTTGTCAGCGCATGGCAAGCTTGCCGTGAATCGGCGCTAAGAAGCCATCGGGGGTACATTCATTCTCCTTGGGGGAAGATATGGAATTCAAGGACTACTACAAGTTAATGGGGCTGGAGCGGTCGGCCACGGCGGACGACATCAAGAAGGCCTACCGCAAGCTGGCGCGCAAATACCATCCCGACGTCAGCAAGGAGCCGCAGGCCGAGACGCGTTTCAAGGAAATGCGGGAAGCCTACGAGGTGCTGAAAGACCCGGAAAAACGCGCCGCCTACGATCAGCTGGGCGCCGACTGGAAGGCCGGGCAGGACTTCCGTCCGCCGCCGGACTGGAACGCGGGGGCTGAAGGCAGGGGCCGCGGATTCAGTGACCGCGAAGCCGCCGAACACAGCGATTTTTTTGAGTCGCTGTTCCGACGCGGATTCGGCGCCGGCTCCACGCGCGGCGACGCTGCGCAGCAGTTTCACGCACATGGTGAAGACTCGCACGCCAAGATTCAGATTGATCTGGAGGAGGCCTACAACGGTGCTTCGCGCAGCGTCACCTTGCGCATGCCGGAAATCGATGCGCAAGGTCATATGACGGCGCGCGAGCACAAAATTGACTTTGTGATTCCCAAGGGCGTGCGTGCCGGGCAGCACATCCGCCTGGCCGGGCAGGGCGGGCGCGGCATCGGGCAAGGCAGCCCTGGCGACCTGTATCTGGAAGTTGAATTCCGTCCACATGCGCATTACCGGGTGGACCAACGCGACGTGTACCTCGACCTGCCGGTCGCGCCGTGGGAGGCCACGTTGGGTGCGCAGGTGGAAGTGCCGACGCCCGGCGGGCTGGTTGAATTGACGATACCGGCGGGCTCCGCCGGCGGACGCAAGTTGCGGCTCAAAGGCCGCGGCATACCGGGGAAAACGCCGGGAGATTTCTACTTTGTGTTGCAAGTAACGCTGCCACCCGCGGACAACGACAAGACGCGCGCGTTTTACGCCGAGATGATGGAGCAGTTCAAAGCGTTCAAGCCGCGCGCCAAACTGGGAGCATCTACATGACGAACTTCGGTAACTTTGGTATCGGGCCCCAGGAACAAACGATGACACAGGTCAGCGGCTTTATTCTGGAAGAACAGGTCGGGCTGACGCTGGCCGATCTGTGCCGCGCCTGTGGCGTGCAGACCGAGCTGCTGCTTGAGTTGGTCGAGGAAGGCGTCATAAACCCCAGCGGCGAAGCGCCCGAGGTCTGGCGTTTTACGGGGGTGCACCTGCGCCATGCGCGTGTGGCGATACGCCTGCAACGCGACCTGGGCGTCAACGTGGCCGGCGCCGCGTTGGCGCTGCAATTGATGGATGAGCTCGAGGTGCTGCGCGAGCGGATAAAATCCCGGGGCAGCTCTACCTGAGCCGGTGCCTGGACTACTGATCCAGCACGAAATCGATAAACCCGCGCTCCACGTTGATGGATGTCAAACGCACACGCAGCTTTTGGCCGACCTTGAAGGATGACGCGTTCCCGACAAGTTTTCCTTCTGCCGGGGGCGAAAAGATACGGACCCAGACGCCCTTGTTGGAGCTGCCGGTAATAAGGCCGTCAAAACGTTGGCCGATGCGCGATTCGAGCACCAGCGCCGCCTCGGACTTGCGCACTTGCCGCTCCACCTTTTTCGCGTTGTCTTCCTGTTGCGTGCAATGGGTTGCAAGCGCGCCCAGCTCAGCCGTCGAGTAAGGCGCGGGCGCGTCGGCAAGCAACGCCTTTAGCAGGCGTTCGGTAATCAGATCTGGAAAGCGCCGGTTCGGCGCGGTCGAATGCATGTAGTCGCGTGTCGCCAGGCCGAAGTGGCCGATGGGGGTAGCGCCGGGCGTTTCGACCACATACTCGCCGGCGCCCATGAGCTTCACGATCACCAGTGACAGATCGGGAAAACGCAGCGGGTCGGCCGCGCGTTGTTTGGCCAGAAAGTTTTCCAGCGCCAAGGCGTCCGGTTCGGGCGGCAACGTCTCGCCTTTGTCCAGCGCGACCTCGACGATACGCTGCCAGCGTTCGGGTGAACGCACCACGCGGCGCAGCGATACGCGTCCGTTCGAGGTCAGGAAGCGCGCCGTGCAACCGTTGGTCGCGATCATGAATTCTTCGATCAGCTGGCGCGCGCGGTTGTGTTCCTGCTCGCGGATGTCCACCACCTGCTCGCCGTCGAACACCGCCCTGGGCTGGAAAATTTCGAACTCCAGCGCGCCCTGCGCACGGCGGCGCGCGCGCAGTTGCTGCGCCACCGAATCCTGGGTGCGCAATTGCGTGTCCATGCCCGGCACAGCGGCCGCAGCCGCCGGCAATGCGCCGCCGCCCTCAAGCCACGCGGCCACGGCGTCATAGGCCAGTTTGGCCTTGTTGTGGACCCTGGCGCGGTAGACCGACGAGCCGGCCAGACTGGCGTCGGGGTTGAAAACCATTTCGATAACCAGCGCCATGCGGTCCTGACCGGCATTGAGCGAGGTCAGATCGGTGGACAAACGTTCGGGCAGCATCGCAAAAATGCGCGCGCCGGTGTAGACCGAGGTTGTATTGAGCATCGCGTGGTTGTCGATCGGCGTGCCTTTCTTGACCAGCGTATCCACGTCGGCGACGGCCACGAATATCTTGACCGCGCCGCCGGCCAGCACCTCGCACACACTGAGCTGGTCAAGATCGCGCGAGTCGTCGTTATCGATCGAACACCACAACAGCGCGGTCAGGTCGCGGATTGCAGGGCCGGTTTCCAGGCCGGGACCGGTGATGCCGCCTACCTGCTGCAGCACGGCGGTGGGGAACTCGGGTTGTAGCCCGCGCTCGGCCATGGCGTGGGTGGCAATGGCAGCGAGATCGGAGCGGCTGTGGGTGCGATTGGTGTTCATATCGAGATGGTTCTATTTTCAGTAAAGGCCGCGCACCCGTGCGTGCAGTCTGGCAAGCCCCAGCAATGCGTCGGTATAGGGAGTGGGCAGCTGGACCAGTTCGCCGAGTTCGCGCACCGCGCCTACCAGCGCGTCGAGCTCAACCGCTTTGCCGGCCTCCACGTCCTGCAGCATCGAGGTCTTGAACGAACCCAGCTTGCGGGTAACGGCATGGCGGTCCTGCGGCTCCTGGTCGATCGCGATGCCCATGCGGGCACCGATTTCTTTTGCCTCGCCCATCACCCGTGTACAAAAGTGGCGTACCAGGTCGTCGTCGAGCACCTGCGAACTGGTGGCGCCGGTGATGGCGCTGACCGGGTTCATGGTCATGTTGCCCCATAACTTGAACCAGATGTCGCTCTGTATCCGGTCCGACAGCGGCACCTCGAAACCGGCACGCTCCAGCAGCGCGGCCAGCGCAAGCACGCGAGTGCTGCGCACGCCGGACGGTTCACCCAGGATAAGTTTGTTGCCGAACCCATGGCACACCAGGCCGGGCGCGCTGACCGAACAGCTGGCATGCACCACGCTGCCGACGATGCGATGCGCGTCGATGGCGGATGCGATCTCGCCCGCCGGATCGACGGTAGTCAATTGCCGGTTTTGCAAGGGGCCGCCAAAGCCTTGCAGAAACCACCACGGCACACCGTTCATGGCGGTCAACACGACGGTCCGCGGCCCGAGCAGCGGCGCCAGTTGTAAGGCCACGGCGCGCATCGCGGGCGCCTTGACCGCGACGACTACCAGGTCCTGCGGGCCCAACGCATGCGCACTGGCACTGGCGCGTACCGGGTGGGTTTGGGTTCGCAGCGCGTCGGCCGGTCCGCTTTGCAGCTTCAAGCCGTCGCGTTGCAGCGCTGCCAGTGTCGCGCCACGTGCGAGCATCGACAGCGTACAGCCGGCGCGCGCCAGGCCGGCTCCGACCCAGCCGCCAATGGCGCCGGCGCCGACTACACAGACAGCTTCAAAATGGTCAGTCACGGAGTTCGATTTTATTGTCGATAACTATTGTCGATGCGCTCCGCCTGGCGCACCAGCGCTTCGAAACCATCGCTGCCGGCGCCGTGTTGCGGATTGAATTGCAGCGCATCGCGGGTGCACCTTTGCGCCACGGTCTCGGGCACGGCAATCGCCGGCCCCATGCTGAACGTGGCCAGCTGGATTTCGCAGGCGCGTTGCAGTGTCCACAAAATCGCGAAGGTGTGCGGCAGGGTCCGGCCCCAGGCCAGCAGGCCATGGTTGCGCAGGATCACGGCTGGCTTGTTGCCGATGCTGGCCAGTAGCCGCGGGGCTTCGTCCGCATGAATCGTGATGCCCTCGAAGTCATGGTAGGCCACCATTTCATGCAGTTGCGCGCTGTAGAAATTGGTCTGTTGCAAGCCGCCTTGCAGACAGGCTACGGCCACGCCCGCGATGGTGTGCGTGTGCATGACGCAATGGGCTTGTGGCAGCTTGTCGTGGATGGCGGCATGCACCACAAAACCGGCCGGGTTAACCGGATACGCGGAGCCGTCCAGCACCTTGCCCTGGAGGTCGATCCGCACCAGATTGCTGGCCGTGACTTCGTTGTAATGCAGGCCAAACGGGTTGATCAGGAATTGCCCGGCGCCACCGGTCACGCTGGCGGGCAGGCGCACCGTGATGTGGTTGTAGATCATCTCGGTCCAGCCCAGCATGGCGAACACGCGGTAACAGGACGCAAGCTGGACCCGCGCATGGCGCTCGTCAGGATGCATGGAGTCGTTCATCGTGGCCTCAGGAATAGGTTTTGTCGCCCGGTGATGCTGGCGCCGTCGTTAACGACGCGGGCTTGAACTGGCTCACCAGGGCATTGGTACCGCGCACCAGCAGCAAGGTGTCGAGCCCGACCGCCACAAAAGTAGCGCCCAGCTCCAGATAACGCCGGGCCAATGCCGTGTCGGGGGTAAGGATGCCGGCAGCCTTACCCGCGCGTGCGACGCGCTGGATGGCGTCTTCGATCGCCGACTGCACTTCGGGGTGTCCCGAGTTGCCGACATGCCCCATGGAAGCGGATAGATCGGCAGGCCCGATAAATACGCCATCTACCCCCTCGGTGGCGACGATGGCGTCCAGGTTGGACAGGGCCAGCCGTGTCTCTACCTGCACCAGCAGGCAGACCTGCGCATTGGCCTCTTTGGCGTAGTGGGGGTAACGCCCCCAACGCGATGCGCGTGCACCTCCCATGCCGCGAAAACCATCCGGTGGGTAACGGCAGGCCTGTACCAGCGCGCGTGCCTGCTCGGGGGTATCGACCATCGGGACCAGCAAATTCTGCGCGCCAAGGTCCAGGAATTGCTTGATCGATGTGCTGTCGCCGATTGGCACCCGGCACACCGCCTGGCTCGGATACGCGGCGATGGTTTGCAGTTGGGCCATGATGCTGCGCAAGTCGTTGGGCGCATGCTCGCTATCGAGCAACAACCAGTCGAAGCCGGCGCCGGCGCAGATTTCGGTGCTGTACGGATTGGCCAAGCTGACCCACAGGCCGATTTGCGCCTGTTTGTTCCTGAGCGCCTGTTTGAAACCGTTGACGGGTGTTTGCATGGAAAGACCTTGAGATTTTCAGACTAAGCGGGAAGCGCTCGAACCGAGCGATCGGTAGTCGGCAGGAATATTACCTGCCTTGTGTATTGAACCTGGCTACTTTGGAAACAGCGGGTGGATATTGCCGTGTCTGCCGTCGTATGCCGGACGGCCTTCCTCCACCTGCAGCGTGATGCCGATGTAGTTGTCAGGGAAGATGGGGTCAAAATGGGCTTTGGTTTTCGCCAGCAAGGCATCACCCGCGTTGGCTTTCACCCGATCGGAACGCCCGGTTGCCATGCGCAGGTTGAGATACACAAACGCGTAATCGCGTTTGCCGTCCGCCACCGCGTAATGCGCCGCCGGATAGGCCAACACCCGCGTGCCGCCAGTGGGGAACACGGGTTTCCCGGCCTCGTCGCGTTGTTCGAGCATGGTGTCGGCCAGCGTGCGGCACAAGAGCGTCATATTGGTTTTCGACTCCAGATTGGGTGTATAGAGAATGACCAGATGCGGCATGAAACATAGACCTTGAAAGGCTTATCCGACCAGCGGCGTTACCGGAAAAACGGCATTGATCTGCCCGGTACCCGAACTGCCAAAATACGGGGTGATGACTTCGGCGGGCGCCGTGTACCTGTCCCAGCCCAGCGCGCCCAGCAGCATCGCCGTGTCATGCATGCCGCCTTCGCCCCAGCACTTCTCGTTGTATAGCGGCAGCATGCCGCAAAAGGTTTTCCAGTCGCCGCGTTGCCAAAGTTCGACCACGCGCAGGTCGACCTGCTCCAGAAATGGGTCCCATACCTTGTGCATGAACTCCGGCGCGGTTCCGTTGCTGGCAAAACGGTGGCTCAGCGAACCACTGGCAAAAATTGCCACCGTGCCGTCGTATCGCTGCTCGATCGCCTTGCGCACCGCCAGACCGAAACGTGCGCTTTCCAGCAGGTCGTGCCACATACACCAGCCCGACACGCCCACCACCTTGTAGTGCTGGTCGCGGTTCATGTAGCGCATCGGTACCAGCGTCCCGTATTCGAGCCCGAGCGAGGTGTCGGAATGCGCGCGGCTTTTTACCCCCATCTCGTTGGCCAGGTCCGCAATTGAATGTCCCAGCCCCGGATTACCCGGGTAGGCGTAGTCCATATTCTTGATGAAATGGGGCAGCTCGTTGCTGGTGTAGGTGCCGCTGAACGCGGGCGCGCAGTTGATATGGTATTCGCTGTTGACGAGCCAATGCACATCGAAAACGACGATGGTGTCCACGCCGAGCGCTCGGCAACGGCGGTCGATTTCCCGATGCCCGTTGATGGCGGCGTCGCGGCAACCCTTGTGGGTGCCTTCGAACTCGCTCAGGTACATCGAAGGCACGTGGGTGATTTTTGCGGCGAGCGCGAGCTTACCCATGGCGGGCCTCCAGACCAAGAGCGCGCTGTTTCATGCCGCGCCCCAATGGGGAATGGGGTGGCTGCCGAGCGCCACGGCGACGTTTTTGGGTTCACAAAACACTTCGTAACTCCAGCTGCCACCCTCGCGGCCGGTGCCCGATGCCTTGCTGCCGCCAAACGGCTGGCGCAGATCGCGCACGTTCTGGCTGTTGATAAAACACATGCCGGCCTCGATTGCGGCCGCGACGCGGTGCGCACGGCCCAGGTTTTCGGTCCAGACGTAGCTCGACAATCCGTACTGGATGTCGTTGGCCTTGGCAATTGCGTCGGCCTCATCCTTGAACGGAATCAGGCAGGCGACCGGGCCGAAGATTTCCTCCTGCGCAATACGCATGCGGTTGTCCACGTCGGCGAATACGGTGGGCAGCACGTAGTTACCTTTACGCACGCGCGCAGGTAAGTCCGGCGTGCCAAGGCCACCGCACAACATCGTCGCGCCTTCCCCGATGCCGAGTTCGATATACCCGCGTACCTTGGCCAAATGGGCATGCGAAATCATCGGCCCGACGATGGTTTTCTCGTCCAGCGGGTCGCCCACGGCAATACGTTTGGCGCGCTCCACGAACTTGCGCGTGAAGTCGGCGTAGATCGATTGCTGCACCAGGATGCGGCTGCCCGCCGTACAGCGCTCGCCGTTGTTGCTGAAGATCATGAACAGGGCCGCGTCCAGCGCGCGCTCGAGGTTGGCGTCGTCGAACACCACGAAGGGAGATTTGCCACCCAGTTCCATGCTGAATTTTTTTAGCCCCGCCGCCTGCACGATGCGGTTGCCGGTTGCCGTGGAGCCGGTAAACGAAATGGCGCGCACGTCAGGGTGTTTGCACAGCGGCTCGCCCGCCTCGCGGCCGGTGCCATGCACCAGGTTCAGCACTCCGGCCGGGATGCCGGCTTCCAGCGCCAGCTCGCCCAGCCGGGCCGCGCTGAGCGGTGACAACTCGCTCATCTTGAGCACGGCCGTATTGCCGAAGGCCAGGCAAGGCGCCACCTTCCAGGTCGCGGACATGAGCGGCACGTTCCACGGCGAGATCAACGCGCACACCCCGGTAGGCTGAAACAAGGTGTAGTTGAGGTGGGTCTCGGTCGGATAGGTATGGCCGTCCACGCGGGTGCACATTTCGGCAAAGTAGTAGAAGTTGTCGGCCGCGCGCGGCACCAGTTGTTTGCCGGTCTGCGCGATCACCTGGCCGCAGTCGTCGGTCTCAAGCCGCGCGATGGCCGGCACATGGGCCGCGATCAGGTCGCCCAATTTTCGGATCAGTTTGGCCCGCTGCGGCGCGGGCATGCCGGCCCATTTCGGGAAGGCCTGCTTCGCCGCCGCTACCGCCGCATTTATTTCAGCCTCGCCGCCCGAGGCAACCTCGGCCAGCACTTCCTGCGTGGCGGGGTTGCGGGTTTCGAAGCGGCTGTTGCCGGTGACCGGCTTGCCGTCGATAAGGTGTTGGATAAACATGTCTATTCAATCGTGTTGTGCAACGCGCCTATGCCGTCGATCTCGGTGATGACCACATCGCCCGGCTGGCAATCGACCACGCCGTCCGGTGTCCCGGTCAGGATCAGATCACCGGACTGCAGCGTCATGAAGCTGGAAAAATATTCGATCAGGAACGGCACGTCGAAGATCATGTCGCGCGTATTGCCCGACTGCGTCACCTGGCCGTTCACCGTGGTCCGCAGCGCCAGGTTCATCGGGCCGCCTGCTCCGTACACGTCGGCCGCGTCCACCCGCCAGGGAC
>JANYBQ010000019.1 GCA_025360705.1 Betaproteobacteria bacterium
GCTGAAGCTGACCGGCTGGAAGCCGGTGGTTTTAACCTTGTGATGGACAATAACGTATGAAAGAAGTCATTCGCTTGCTCGGGATCGTCGAACCCTTTCCAAGTTCGCAAGTTGGTCGCCTTATCTTCGCCGATGCCGATATAGACATCACCGCCCGCAGCGTTCGCAAAAGCAGAAATCGTCTCCGACAGCTTTGCGGGCTTGATCTCTCGCGCCTTCATGTCGTTGAGGTAGTTCTCTTGCGTGGCCATGATATTGGCCGCCTGAGCGTCGTTGATTTCGTAGATTGGGTACATGCTGTGTCCGGGCAAGAGTGCAACTGTGATGGAATTGGATTGTCACGCTGCCGCGTTGGGGTGTCCATCAGCGGATGGGAATACGGGAAGCAGGCGAACTCGTCGGGGTGTCTTTTGGTGCTAACGCACTATTGGCATCAGCAGACTCGCTTCATTAAAAATAGCGGAAAACCCCGCAAACAAGCGGGTTGGAGGAGGGTAACCATCGGGCGGTAGCCGGTGATGTTCGCCACTGTACTGCACACCATGGCGATCTGACGGGGACCATCACCATGCTCGCAGATCAGGTCGGTGGGGCGCTCGGCGCAGCGGCATCAAGGAGGGAGGCCGCGAGGCCGGAGGGACAGCCGCGGAGCCGAGTACCACGCCGGCCGGATTAGTGAAGCCGGTGCATGTGCGGTAGTCCCAATCTCTTGCGGCCAGGATCATGGCGCTCGACAGGCCACTTACCCAACCTCCAACAACCTGTTTCGAAATCAACCCCAGAGCGCTGGCCTGGGCGGCTGGATCACGCCGTTGTGGTATTCCATCGGCACCGCGCGGTCCATGCGCTGCAGAAGCGGTCCGTCCAGGTCCACATACGCGCAGCTCTGCGCCAGCAGGAAGGCCGGGGCCATGGCGAGTGATGTGCCGCACATGTTGCCAACCATCAGGCCCAGGCCAAGGCGCGTTGCTTCGGCGACCATGGCCAGCGCCTCGGTCAGGCCGCCGCATTTGTCGAGCTTGATGTTGATGTACTGGTAGCGGCCTGCCAGTGCAGCCAGCGATGCGCGATCGGTACACGACTCGTCGGCCGCCAACGGGATCGCAAAACGCAAGCCCTCCAGCGACGCGTCTTCGTTCCGGGGCAGCGGCTGCTCCACCATCTCCACGCCGGCGCGCTCCAACTGCGGAAGCAGATCGTTCAACAGATCCAGCGACCATGCTTGATTGGCGTCGACCACCAGGCGCGCGGACGGGTGTTCTTCCCGCACCATACGCACCACGTCCAGGTGGCGCAAGGCATCGACCTTGAGTTTCAGCAGCGGGAAATGCCGCGCCTCACGCGCCTTTCGGCGTGTCGTGGCCTCGTCGCCCAGACCGATCGTGAAGGCGGTGGTCACGGGCAACAATTCTGGCAAACCGGCTGCTTGCCACACGGCGATGCCGCTTTGCTTCGCGCGCAGGTCCCACAAGGCGCAGTCCAGCGCATTACGTGCACCGCCAGCGGGTAACAGCGTCAGCAATTCTTCGCCGCCGATCGCATCGTGCAAGCGGTCCAGCGCAGCGGCGATTTGACGTGCCATGCTTTGCGGTGTCTCGCCATCGTAGTCCACCCCGGCTGCTTCGGCGCGTCCGGTATGGCCCAGGCCGTCGCTCAGGCTCACCACCAGTACCGGCAGGTCGGTGATGATCTCGCGCGCTATCTCGAACGGCTCATTCATCGCCCAGTGTTCGATGCTGGTGCGACAAGTGATCATGAAGCCATCAAGGCAGCGGCAAGGGACTCTACGCCGCCGCGCATCGGGTCCACCACCGGCAGCTCCAACTCGCGGATCAGCCTGGCGGAGTAGGCCACCCACTCCGCATCCGACAGGCTGGAGGAGTTGATGCTGATCCCTACGCAGCGGGATGCACGGTTGGTCAGATGGGCGGCTTCTTCGTAACGCCGGATCGCGTCTTTCAAAGCCGGAATCGGGAACTCCGGATAACCCTCGATGGTGTCGCGCGACGGGTCATGGCACAACACCAGCGCGTCCGGCTGCGAGCCATGCAGCAAGCCCAGCGTGACACCCGCGTAAGCCGGGTGGAACAAGGCGCCCTGCCCTTCGATCACGTCCCAATGGTCGGGCGCATTGTCGGGCGACAAAGCCTCGGCGGCACCCGCGACGAAATCGGATATCACGGCATCGACCGCAAGGCCAGCGCCGGCGATCATCACGCCGGTCTGCCCGGTCGCGCGGAAGGTGGCTGGCACACCCCGCGCCTGCAAGGCCCGGGCCAGCGCCAGCGCCGTGTATTTCTTGCCGAGCGCGCAATCGGTGCCCACGGTCAACACCCGTTTGCCGCTGCGTTTGCGACCGGTACCGGGGGGGAAAACCTGGTCTGAATGTCGCACGTCGCGCAACTGGGCGCCGCTGCGCCGGGCCGCCTGCACCAGCTCGGGAAACGCGGACAGGCGGGAATGCAGGCCACTGACGATGTCCATGCCCGCGTCCAGCGCGGCTTGCAGGTCCGGCAGCCAATGCGGCGGCAATACACCGCCCACCGCCGCCACGCCGACCACCAGCGAGCCGGCACCCCGGCGCGCGGCATCCACCGGCGCCAGCCTTGGCAAGCCAAGCGTCACCGTGGCTTGCGGCAGGCTCCACTCGCCCAGTACATCCTCACCACACCAGTCACGCAAACCGAAGGCTGTCTTGGCGTCCGATTTAAGCTGGACGTCGCCGAGAAATAACAGATAGGGTTTGCGGAGTTGGTGCATGGCGTTCGCTGAAGGTGCAGGGAGAATAAGACAAAACCCCTGTGCGTCGATACCAAAACCGGCGCGTGCGGTCCGCGCTACTCCCAACGGGATAGGACATCGCGGCACCTTTGGGCGCCTTCATCCGGCGCTACCCCTTTGGGGATAGAAGCGGTTTGTTTGCGTGCGATTGCCGGTATTCTCACTCCCGCTCAATCGATTGCATGACAACCAGACACGCCCTACGGACGTGACAACTACCAAGGAGAAAGCAATGAAGATAACCCACGCACTGCGGGTGCTGGTGCTCGCGGCTGTAAGCGCCTGTACCGCCACCGGCTTCTCGACCGCCTGGGCGCAGGACGCCACTTTCGTCATAAGCGCGCGCGAGGCCGGCTCACCCACCTACGACCCGATCAAGGGAACCAAACTCAATGTCGCCACGCTACTGATTTTCGACCGCATGGTGGTGCAGGATGCGGACCAAAGTTTTCACGGCCAGCTGGCGACTTCCTGGGAATCCCCGGCCGACGGTATGAGCTGGACCTTCCACCTGCGCAAGGGCGTCAAGTTCCATGACGGCGAACCCTTCAACGCCAAGACCATCGAATGGTGGATACCGAAATTCAAGGGCACCGAAAACGCCTTCATGACCCAGTCCATCGACAAGGTTGTGATCGTGGACGACTACACCGTCAAGTTCCTCATGAAGAACCCGGACCCGAGCATGTTGCTCAACATGGCGACCAGCTTCATGGGCATTCCATCGCCCAAGGCCTACGAGGCGCTGGGCGACAAATTCGGCGTGGCGGGAGCCGTGGGCAGCGGTCCGTTCAAGCTCGAAAGCTTCACGGTTGGGCAACAGACCAAGCTGGTGCGCAACGAGGAAGATCG
>JANYBQ010000036.1 GCA_025360705.1 Betaproteobacteria bacterium
CCGGCAGGCAAGCACAGCAGACGAAGGATGCAGGTTTGGTAGTCGGGGATTGCCATGGGCCGAAGATAAGCGCAACTGGGATGTCATCACAACCCGCACAAGCGGTGCGTTGCCGATTCGCTACTTGCCGATTCGCGCAGCGCGCGATACAAGTCACCCGAAAACAGCGCGCTCTGCACCGCCATCGCATCCGGCCCCGGTGGCCGATCCTGCTGCAGCGGCGTCACCACCAACCGCACCGCATCAAACACAACTTGCGTCCCCACACCCAGCTTCTTCGCCTGCCGCAAGTCCACCGCCTGCGCCGCAACCAGCGCCTCGATGGCCAGCAGATACTGGAATAGCTGCAACTGTTCCGCCAGCTTGCGCACACATAACATCGCCTGTGTCGCATGGTCTTCCACGGTGTCGGAGACGACTACGGCATCCAGGCTGGCCGGGGTGGCTTTAAGTTTGATCTCGGCAAACAGGGCAGCGGCGGTTTTTTGCAGCGCGTTGAAACCGACACTCGCACCGCCGACTGGCGACAGGTATTTGGGCAGCGCGCTCAGATGCGGTGTTTGCAGCTTGATCACCCGCTGCACGCTGGCGCTGGCCAGGTGGGTGATGGCAATCGCCATGCTGTCGAATGCCAGCGCGATCATGGTCGGGTGGAAATTGGGCGACGACAACATGTCGCCGTCAGCCGCGAAAACGATCGGGCTGTCGGAGTTGCCGTTGATCTCGGCATCCACGGCGTCGGTGAGGGTTGCAAGCGCCGCGTAACTGGAGCCGAACACCTGCGCCATGGTGCGAAACGAGATCGCATCCTGGATCGAACGGGGCTTGTGATCGTACAGACTGCTGCCGGCGAGCAAGGCGCGAAATAGCCCAGCCGTCGCCTGTTGGGCGCCGGCTGGCCGGGCGGCGGCTAGGCGCGGGTCGAACACACTCAGATTGGCGGCGTAACCCTCATCGGCCAGCGCAGCGACGCCCGCTGCAATCAGCAGGCTATCGGACAGCTTGTCAGCAACTACGGCGGCATAACCCGCAGTCAGCGGACTGGCATTGATCAGCCCTAGGCCGTCCTTGGCTTGCAGCGCCACCGGCGCCAGCGCCGCCGCCGCCAGCGCCTCGGCACCGCTACAGCGCCGGCCCTGGTAAAAAGCTTCCCCAAGCCCGATCAGCGGCGCGACCATATGCGCACAAAGCCCGAGGTCGCCGGCGCTGATCGAGCCCAGCATCGGCACCATCGGCGTCACGCCTTTGTCCACCAATGCCAGCAGCCCCTGCGCCGCCGCGACGCTGACACCCGAGCCGCCTTTGGCCAGGCTGATGCAACGCGCCAACAGCGCCGCACGCACCACCTCGGACGGCAGCGGCTCTCCCATACCGATCATGCGGCCCGTGATCACCTGCGCCTGAAACGCAAGCACTTCCGCCGCTTCCAGCCGGTATGCGAGGTTGCCCCCAAGGCCGGTGTTCAGGCCATACACCGGGTCGCCCGATGCGGCATGGCTTTCCACCACCTTGCGGTCGGCGGCAAGGCGGTCCAGCGCGGCTGGCGAAAAAGAGAAGTGGTCGGTGCTGCGGGCCAGTGCCACCAGCGTCGCGGCGTTGATGGGGTCGGCATCGAGGATGTGGTGTTGCATCCGCCTGACTTTAGCGTCCGCGCCAGACCGGGGCGCTGTCGAACGGTCAGCCGCCAGGGCGGCGGCGACGGAACCCGGCCAGACAGCCGACCAGTGCCACGGCGAGCAACGCCAAACTCGATGGCTCGGGGACCGCCTGGAGCGGTTCGGCATAGAGGAAATCGTCCATCACCACGAGGTCGCCAGTCCCGCCGGTAACACCGTTGGACACGATCGTATTGAGGCCCGAGGTGAGTCGAACCCGGCTGATCCGCTCGCCGGCATTGGCAACCGCCCCCAGGAAGCTCAAGCCCTGTTTGCCCGCGACCGAAGCGTTACGCGTGAAAATCAGCGAGTCGCTCTCGTTGAAGAACTCGATTTTGGTCAGGTTGGCAACTTCGACGTCGACGAAGATCGCGCCGAATGCGCTGGTGGTGGCCGCGATCGACGTACCCGGCAGAAAGAAATGCACATCCGTGATGTTGCTGTTGACCGCGGTAAACAGCTTCTCCGGGCTGAAGGTTTGAAAGTCGCTGGAGAAGCCGAACAGCGTGGGCGTTGACGTACGGTTGCCGGTGTTGGCGCTGACCAGGAAGCCCGTTCCCGGCGTGCTGAAGACAACCCCGCGCGGCGAATTGACGTTGAAGAAGTTGGCAGGCAATGGATTGGGATCGGATCGGGCGTCGGGAACGCCGTCCCAGTTGATCTCACGGCGCAGTCCACCGAAAGAGCCGTTGGACCCGGCGGTTATGCCGCCGCCGACCACCGTGCGAAAGAAGTCGCGCGTCGCTGTGATTGCAGCCGGGTCGGCACCCACCGACTCGAAAGCCACAAAGCCGGCCCAGGCCGCTGGGGCCAATAGCAACGCGGGGCGCTCGCCGCAACCAAGGTGCGCAGAATCATGGAACCTCCTAATTTAAAAATCAAGCTGGAAAATTTAAACCACCACCGTGCTCCTGTGCCGGCCAAGCACTATTGATGCCAAAAATTAAATGCCACGCCAAGCAGTTGTTAAAAATTCTGTTTGCCAAATTGATTTAAAATAAACTGCGTTGATCAATATCATAATAGTAGATTCAGACAAAATACCAGGTTTGATGAAATTGGATATATTCCCTTTGGTTTGTTTATCTACCCAAC
>JANYBQ010000047.1 GCA_025360705.1 Betaproteobacteria bacterium
TAGGTCGAGAAGGACATCTCGGCGCAGTCGAAATCGCCACGAAGCATGCGGTTGAAGGCCTCGAAGGGCTGCAACGGCAGGTAGTGCAGGTCGATGCCCTCGGGCACAACCTTGCCGTAGTAGAGGTCCTGCACGCGGTCCGACAAATGACCCGCATAACTCAACGAGAGATTCTTCTTCATGTGCGCGTCCTTCAGAGAAACACCGACAGCGACTCGTGCCCAAGCACGGTCGAGTCGAGTAAGGCCATTCGCTTGGCCAGTGTCCAGCGTCCCTCATGCCGGCGCAGCACGTCCTGTCGCTCGCAGCTGAGCATCAGGGGGGCAGCGGCATCAGCGCGGTGGCAGAACACCACCAGGTTGCTGTCGACGCGCAGGTCCTCGCCCTCCTGGGCCCCGAGACGGACGTTGCCTACGATGCGCCGCGTGCGTGTGCGCGGGTTTTCCGCCCAGTTGTATGGCGAGCCCAGGCGCTGGACGCGCAAGGACAGGGAGCCGTGGTCCTCCTGCATGAAGAAAGCGCGGGCGCTGAATCCATCGCCATCGCGGTTGTCACGCGTGGTACGCACTGGAACGCGATAGTCGATCAGGGGATGCATCAGCGCCAGCCAGGCCGGGAACTCGGCACGGTCGAGCAACTCGGCCTCGCGGTAATAGAAGCGCGCGCATGCGCGCTCGAGGGCATCGAAATCGTCACCCATGGCCCACCTCTTTTTCCACCGCGGCCAGATCCTGTCCGGTCATGCGCGCGTACCAGGTCTTGTGGAAAGTGCGCAGGCCTCCCTCGCCAGCGTTGGACAAGATGGCCACGCCCGGGCCTTCCCAGTCGGTGAGTGGCACGGCATCACCCATGTCGCCCAGCCCCATTTGGTAGTTCAGCTTCACTTCGTTGATCTCGGCAAACACTGTAGCGGCTGAGCGTGCCACGCCAGGCCATACCGCCACGTCGTCCTGCTCGAAGCTGCCCGAAGGGCCAAAGCTGCTCATCCCTACCTGGTACGCGCGGCGCCTGTACTCGTCCGAGGCTTCCTTGGGTACCATGATCCAGTTCCAGATCTCCGTCCGGCCCGGCCCGCGTGGCTGCCAGGTACGCACCGAGAGATAGCCTGCTGCGGGGCGATCCTTGCTATCGGTAAGGCCGATGTGCAAGAACGAAAAATTCGGAAATACGGTGCCGTTGTGCACGATCGAGCGGCGCGCCAAGGCAAGCTGCGCCGGCGAAAGGCGATTGGTGTTGAAGTGCCGAGTGACTTCGGGCGGATATTCCCAGAACTTCTCCGTCCCTTCGTCCACCTGCCTGATGCTGATGGCGTAGCCATCGCAGTCGTGCACGTGAAAGCCGTGCTTTTTGTTCGGCGAGCCCGCGGCCGCCCGGTCGGCAATGCCTACGTCCAGGACAGAGCGGTGCGTCATCTGAGTGTGCGAACTGTCGCCGCAGAAATTTTCGGCGCCTTGCTTCCAGTTGGCGTCGACTATCCATCGGTGCGGTTCGCCGACCACTTCCATGCCACCGTCGGAGAGCTTGAACTGGATATCGACGTACCATTTGTAGTCGCCCAGAGAATCTTCCAACGAAGGCGCGTCCGCATCGAGATTGGCGAAGACCAGTCCGCAGTAACTTTCCACGCGTGGCGCCTCGAACAGGCCCCACTTCGACTCGTCGAGCTTTTTGTACCCCTCGCGCTTGGCGGGCACGCCCATCAGCTCGCCGGTATTGCGATAGCTCCAGCCGTGGAAGGGGCATGTGAAGCCCTTGGCATTTCCCATTTCCGTGCGGCAGACCTGGGCGCCCCGGTGGCGGCAAGCGTTGAGCAACACCCGGATCGCACCGTCAGTGCCGCGGACGAAGATGAATGGGTCCTCGCCGATGGTGCGCATGGCGAAGTCGCCGGGGTTCGGCAACTCGGACTCATGGCCGATGAAGACCCACGAGCGCGCGAATATTCGACGCAGTTCGGCGTCGTATATCTGCTGGTTGTTGAACACGCGCAGGGGCAGCAGACCCTTGCGCAGATCCGCACCCATGGTTTGCAGGAACTCCGGATCAGCCGAGCCAGCAGTGGTGACATGCGTTTTCATGGCAATTCCTTTTATCAACTTATGATGATGTTGACGGTCTTGAGTTGGGTGTAGCTATAAAGCTCTTCGATGCCTTCCTCGGTGTCCACGCCGCTATTCTTGTAGCCACCGAAGGGAACGCCCTTGAAGTGGCTGGAACTGCCGTTTATCCAGGTGAAACCGGCTTCCAGGCGGTCTATGGTGCGGAAGGCCTTGTGAATATCGCGAGTCCAGACCGAGCCTGTAAGTCCGTATTCGACCTGGTTGGCCTCGCGTACCACCGCATCCTCGTCGCTCCACTGCAGTACCGAGAGTACGGGTCCGAAAATCTCTTCCTGTGCAATGCGCATGTCGTTGCGTACGCCGGTGAACACGGTCGGCCGCAGGAAGTAACCCTGCGTGAAATCCGCGCCCTCAGGACGTCCGCCGCCGGTGAGGCATGTGGCCCCTTGTTCCAGACCGAGCGCGATGTAGTTGCTCGCCTTGTCGAATTGCGCCTTGGAAACCACGCAGCCCATTTCGGTTTCCGGGTCCAGCGGGTCGCCGATCACGATGCGTTCGAGGCGCTTCTTCAGACGTTGTACAAAATCGTCGTGGATGTCGCGGTGCAGGAAAAGTCGCGTGGTGGAGCCACAGGACTGGCCTTGCGACCAGTGGAAGTTCATGCCACGCGCCGCGCCTTCCACAGCCTTTTCGATGTCGGCATCGGGGAACACGATCATGGGGTTCTTGCCGCCTAGCTCCAGGCTCACATGCTTGACCATTACCTCTGCGGCCGCGCGCTGGATCAGCCGCCCTGTTTCCACGCTGCCAGTGAGTGCAATGCGCTTGACGCGTGGGTGGCGCACCAGCGCGTCTCCCGTAGTGCGACCGTCCCCTGAGATGACGTTGATTACGCCGGGCGGGAACACCTGGCGAATCAACTCACCCATGTATAGCGGTGACAGTGGCGTCTGGTCAGGCACTTTCAGCACCACTGTGTTGCCCATCACCAGCGGCGCGCCAATCTTGGAAGCCGCGAACATCAGTGGATGGTTGAACGGAATAATGCGTCCTACTACGCCGTATGGCTCGCGCTTCGTGATATGCCAGTTGCCGCCGGTGCCCGGCAGGTTTTGCCCCTTGACTTCGCTGGCCGCATTGCAGATGTAGTCGAGCAATTCGCAGGCCATGCGCACATCGCTGCGCATCGAACTGAATGGGCTACCCAGGTCGGCCGCGTCCAGCAGTGCAAGATCGGCCTCGTTCTGTTCCAGCACTGCAATGAAACGGCGCATCGCCGCTACGCGCTGCGACAGTGGCGTGTCGCGCCACGACGGGTAGGCGCGCTCGGCCGCCTGCACTGCCGCCTCGACGTCGGCCCTCTGTGCAAAGGGGACCTCGGCCAACAGCTGCCCGGTGGCGGGCGAAGTGGTCTGGTAGCGTTCGCCGCCCCGCGCGTCGACCAGTTCGCCGCCCACAAGCATGCGCCAGGGGCGGCGAGTCAGTTCGTCCAGGCGCCGCCGATTGCTTTCGAGCGTGTGAGATTGCTGCATGGTGCCTGCTTACTCCGGAACGATGTTCGCGTCTTTGGCGATCCGTCGGTACTTCACCAGGTCGGCCTGAATCACTTCTGCGAAGCGCTCCGGCGTGCTGCCCGTAGGGTCCAACCCTTGCGGTGCAAGCTTCTCGCGCACGCTCGCGTCCCGTAGGATTTTGTTTATCTCCTGTCCCAGTCGGTCAACGATTGCCTTGGGCGTGCCCGCTGGCGCCAGAAGGCCATACCAGATGTCGATGTCGTACCCGGGAAGTGGCACGGCTTCGGCAATGGTCGGTACGTCGGGCAGGAGGGGTGTGCGATGCGCCGGTGCAACAGCGAGCGCGCGAATCTTGCCGGAGCGGATGTGTGGAAGCATGGAGTTGATCGCGCTGATGGACATGACCACCTCATTTCCGAGCAATCCCATCATTGCGGGTGACGACCCTTTGTAGGGCACATGGATGAAATCGGTTCCCGTCATGGACTTGAACAACTCGCTCGCTAATTGATGGGGCGTGCCTGGCCCACCGCTGGCGTAACCCAATACGCCCGGCTTGGCCTTGGCGGCGTCGATAAGGTCCTTGACCGTCTTGTACGGGGAGGCGGCATTTACGCCCAATACGAAGGGCACCGAGCCCACCAGCGTGATCGGCTGGAAGTCCTTGACAGGGTCGTAGGGCAGCTTGGCGAAAAAGCTGACGTTGGTGACATGCGTGTTGGTTGTCAGCAGCAATGTATGGCCGTCGGGCTTGGCTCTAGCCACCAGCTCGGTTCCGATATTGCCTCCTGCGCCGGTCCTGTTCTCCACCACCACCGGTTGGCCGAGCACGGGCTGCAGCCGCTCGGCGATGAGGCGTGCAAGAGCATCGGTTCCTCCCCCTGGCGGCTGCGGCACGATGATCCGAATAGGTTGCTGGGGCCATGTGGCCTGTTGGGCGAATGCCGTAGCGGGCGCAAGCCACAAAGCCGACAGGGCGACGGTGGAAATCAGAGGAAAGATCGAGCGCAGGGTCATGGGTTTCTCCTAAAGGCGTGGTTCGAACTGGGCAAATTGCCGGTGGCGCTTCGCGCTTGTGCACATGGATTGGTCAGGATTCTACTCAAAAATCATTATGGAATCAATATTGATTTAATTGATTACAGTTGATTTTGATGGATAATGCTCCGGTCACGTCGCCAACGCTCAACAAACACGATGTCCCCTTCCCACCGCCGCGCGAATCCCCGCCGAAAAGTCACCTCTGCAGCCGAAACCGCGACGGTTGCGGTGCCGGAAGATTTGCCAACATCTGCGGCCGGCAGTCTGGATGACATGCTGGATGCAAAGAGAGCCGCTTCGCTGCTTGGAGTGAAGACGCAAACTTTGTATGCGTACGTGAGCCGCGGATTGATCCGCACCGCGATGCGCCATGGCGCGCAAGCCAGCCTCTACCATCGCGAGGACATTGAATCTTTGCGGCAGAACCGGCGCGGAGGACCGCCTGCCGCCGAATCGGCAGACCGAGCGCTGCGCTGGGGTGCCGGCACCCAGGTGGTGCAGACGGCCATTACTGTCATAGACCCAGCCGGGCCGCGATACCGCGGCAAGCTTGCGGTGGAATTGGCAAAGACTCATCGCCCGTTCGAGGATTGTGTAGAGCTGCTTTGGACGGGTGCGCTGCCACGGCATTCGCTGGTCTGGCAGCCGCCGCTGCTGCCGTCGTCCTTGGAACTGCTCATAACTTCGTTCGCGGGGCTGGTGCACCGGTGCACGACGAGGCAGTTGTTCGCACTGGTCGCTCAGACTCATGGCGCGTTCCACGGCCGCAATCCGGAAAACGCGATCGGCGCCCCGGCTTTGGCTGGTAGGCAGATGATTCAGGTCATGGCCGCCGCCCTGGGCCTGATCGGCGAACGGCCGCAATTCGGCCTGAGCCGCGAGCCTGAATCAGTAGCGGCCTTGCTGGCTCGAGGCATGCGGCTGCCGCAGTCGCCGGAGGTTCGACACTTGCTTGACGCAGCGTTGATCCTTAGTGCGGATCATGAACTGGCCCCCTCGACCTACGCCGCGCGTGTTGCGGCTTCGGCTGGTGGTGATCTCTTTTCCTGCGTTGTCAGCGCACTGGGGACCTTCGAAGGACCGCTGACGGGATTCGCTTGTGACGAGTCCGAGAACCTCCTGCGACAAGCGGATTCAGTGAAGTCCTACGTGCAGTCGCTACGATATTTGGTTGAGCGCAAAGAGGGTGTCCCAGGTTACAACCATCCGCTGTACGACGGCATTGATCCTCGCGCCGCGCATCTGCTGGCCCTCGCGCGAGGCGTTGCGACGCTACCGCCCCGGGCGCGTTTTGTGCTGGACTGCATCGATGCGGGCAGGGCGAAGATGCAATTGGCGCCGAGTCTGGCGGTGGGCCTGGTGGCACTCGCGGCCGCGCTGGACATGCCAGTGGGTGCTCCCGGCGGCATCATGGCGGTAGGGCGCACCGCTGGTTGGATCGCGCACATATTCGAACAGCGATTGGCGGGCTTTCTAGTGCGTCCGCGCACGAAGTACATCGGGCTGCTGGAGTAGGGCAGCCTGAAGCATATTCGGCGCGCCGCTGATCCATAAACCTGCCAGCGTATCCGGGCAATGAACAGCGGGTGTTTAGTCGACCGCCGTCCTGCCCTCATGGTGAGAAATGACCAGCGCGATCAACTTCATGAACTCCTTGCTTTGCGCTTTGGTCAACGGTTCCAGGATGCGTGCTTGCGCGCGTTCCACCGCGGGCGTGACGCGCTCAATGAGGGTCGCCCCCTCTCTGGTCAGATTGAGCAGGCGCACGCGACGATCTTCTGCTGAAAAGCTTCGTGCTAGGAGGCATCGGCTTTCAAGGCGATCAATGACGCTGCCAATGGTCGAGGTGTCGAAGCCGACCGATCTCGCCAACGTCTTCTGATCAATGCCCGACTTGCCTTCAAGCGTGTAGAGAACGGCGAACTGGACAGGTGTCAGGACCGAAGCCTCGGCGTCCTGCATGAATGTCGCCACTGCGATCTGCTGTAGCCGGCGAATGCGATTGCCGGCGAAATCTTCAAGATCGAGGCGGGTTGGGGTTCTGGTTAAGCGAGTTTTTTTTCCGCTGGTCATGGCGAGTATCCGAGCTCACCCATTGTGCCATTCGCATATAGACCGTATACTGACGATGTGTTTACTGAATTATTTATTTTATCTGGTTCTAGGCGATGCAATTTCATTTGAACGGCTTCCGGCCTGGCGATCCGCATGTCGCAGGGGTTTCTTCCAATGCCTCCACGAACGCATCTGCTCCAGCGCAGGTCGATGTATTGATCGTTGGTTGCGGCCCCGCGGGGTTAACCCTGGCTGCGCAGCTGGCTGCATTTACCGACATCAGCACCTGCATCGTCGAGCAGAAAGACGGTCCGCTGCAACTGGGTCAAGCTGACGGTATTGCCTGTCGGACGATGGAAATGTTCGAGGCGTTCAATTTTTGCGAACGGGTGATGAAGGAGGCTTGCTGGGTCAACGAAGTCACTTTCTGGAAACCGGACGAGCGGCAACCCGAGAAAATCGTGCGCCATGGTCGCGTGCAGGATACGGAAGATGGGTTGTCCGAATTTCCCCATGTGATCCTGAATCAGGCCCGTGTCCATGATTTCTATCTGGAGACGATGCGCAATGCGCCCGCACGGCTGGAACCTCATTACGCGCGTGCTTTCATGGATCTGGAAGTTGACGATCAGGCAACTGACTACCCGGTTACCGTTCGGCTTCAGCGCACCGACGCTGAGCATGCCGGTCGAATGGAGTCGGTGCGCGCACGCTACGTAGTGGGCTGTGACGGAGCGCGCAGTGCCGTGCGTCGCAGCATTTGCAGGCGTTTGGTAGGCGATTCGGCGAATCAGGCGTGGGGCGTCATGGACGTGCTTGCCGTGACCGACTTTCCCGACATTCGCTACAAGGCAGCCCTGCAGTCTGCCAGCGCCGGGAATTTGCTCGTCATCCCCCGTGAGGGGGGCTACCTGGTGCGGCTGTATGTAGAGATGGAGAAGCTGGGCGAAGAGGAGCGGGTGGCCGATCGGGGCATCACCGTCGACAAGCTCATCGCCACTGCGCAGCGCATCTTTCATCCCTTCAAGCTGGAGGTGAAGGAAGTCGCGTGGTGGTCGGTCTACGAGATCGGTCAGCGAATTTGCGACAAATACGATGATGTTCCCACTGAGGCAAGCGCCAAGCTGCCGCGTGTCTTCATAGCCGGCGACGCCTGTCACACCCATTCCCCGAAGGCTGGCCAGGGAATGAATTTCTCCATGCAGGACACTTTCAATCTAGGCTGGAAGCTCGCTTCTGTCTTGCGTGGGCAATGTGGCGCGACCTTGTTGAACACTTATTCGGAAGAGCGACAGGTCGTCGCCCAGGAATTGATCGACTTCGACCGGGAGTGGGCAAAGATGTTCAGCGGCCGCCCGAAGCAGGGTAAAGACGGTGCCGCGGGCGGAGTGGATCCCAAGGAGTTCCAGAGGTACTTCGAACGCCACGGGCGCTTCACTGCCGGCATGGGCACAAAATACCGACCCTCCTTAATCTGTGGAGAGGCTACTCACCAGCATCTCGCCGCCGGTTTTGAGATCGGCACTCGTTTTCATTCCGCTCCCGTGGTGCGCATTGCAGACGCCAAGCCCGTGCAACTGGGCCACGCAGGGAAGGCGGATGGCCGATGGCGTCTTTATGCTTTTGCAGGGTCGCAAGATCACCTCAAAGCGGAGATCGGCCTCCGCGCCTTGTGCCGATTCCTGCTGGAGTCACCGGACTCCCCTGTGCGCCGCTACACGCGCGTAGGAGATGACGCCGACGCGGTGTTCGACGTGCGAGCCATCTTCCAGCCCAGTCACCACGAACTGGCCTATGAGTCCATGCCGGCGCTTCTGCGGCCACTCAAAGGACGCTATGGCCTGTGCGACTACGAGAAGGTGTTCAGTCCGGACCTCAAGGGCAACCTGGACATATTCGAGCTGCGCAGGATTGACCGTCAACTAGGTGCTCTTGTCGTTGTCCGACCGGATCAATATGTCGCCCACGTGTTGCCACTGGACGCGCACCGGGAATTGGCGGCGTTCTTCGCCGGCTTCATGATGGTGCAATGAGATTCGTTTCTTGTGATCGTCAATCCCACTCAAGCCCCTTCTGAAAGAAAGACCATGCCTATCACCGCACCCGCAGCCGATTTGGTGGACAAGCTCGTCTATGCAAACCGTATCCTGTATGACCATGGAATCGTTGATGGCTTGGGTCACGCCAGCGTTCGACACGACAGTGCGCCGGATATATTCCTGCTCTCTTGCAACCGCGCGCCGGGTATGGTGCGCCGGCGCGACATCGTGTGTTATGACTACGATGGCAACGCGGTCTCGCCGACCACGGAACGGCCTTACCTGGAACGCTTTATCCATGGAGAGATCTACCGCGCACGTCCGGATGTGGTTGCCGTGGTGCACAGCCACTCGGCCTCGGTGATCCCTTTCGCGATTACCCAGAATCCACTGCGGCCGGTCTTCCACATGGCTGGTTTTCTCGGTGAGGGCTCGGCGCATTTCGAGATTCGGGAGGCCGGTGGCAACACGGACATGCTGATTCGCAGTTCGTATCTTGGCGCGGCGCTGGCCAGGTCGTTGGGTAGTCATACCTGTGTGCTCATGCGCGGCCACGGTTCCACCGTAGTCGGAATTTCGCTGGAACAGGCTGTCTACCGGGCGATTTACGCGGAGACCAATGCGAAGCTTCAGATGGCGGGCCGCGTCCTTGGCGACGTCACGTTCCTGAACCGCGAGGAGGCACAGTTGTCGTCCGATATGAACGACGGTCAGATCCCTCGTTCCTGGAATCTGTGGATCCAGAGCCTTGGTGCCATCGATCTGGATCAATAACCCACTCAAGGACCTGGGCGGGATGACCCGATGTCACCGATCAGGTCTTAGCTCGCCCACTTGGCGGAGGGGCTGTCGATCCGCGTTCGACCAGCGTTGGAGCGTGCATCACGTGCGGCTGTTTCACGCATACTGACGAGAATGAGGCAACTTGAAGCTCTCGACCCAGCGCGCCTGGCAAAGCAGCCACCTACCTGAGGTCGCGCAGAAGGCCGGCTTCAAACCTTATCGCCCGGTCAACCTCCCAGGCCGATCGCTTGCGCGCAATACCCCGAATGATCGCCGCAAACCGTCGAAGCGGTAGTTGAAACGCCACCACTTGCCACCGTTCGGTGTGACCAGCAAAGCAAGGCCGCGGTCGTCGCTCAGCTTGTATGGAACGTCGCGTGGTTTGGCGCTTCGGACCTTGGAATCGGAAATGATGGTAACTGCTCCGTGGCTGATGGTAGTTACCATCAAAGTTACCATTAAACGGCCCGGATTTCAATGCCTGATGCGGGACTCTTTTGGATCAGTTTACCAGTTAGTCCTTTGTTTTTATTAGGTTTTTAGGACTATCTCGGAACACTTTGGAACTCGACGTGGTGGAGAGGAGGAGGATCGAACTCCCGACCT
>JANYBQ010000057.1 GCA_025360705.1 Betaproteobacteria bacterium
TCGCGTCTTCAACCTCCGAGACGAAGATCTTCCCGTCACCGATTTTTCCGGTTCTGGCCGCTTTGATGATCGCGCCCACCACCCGGGCCGCCAGTTGGTTGGTCACGACCAAGTCCAGTTTGATTTTAGGGAGAAACTCCACCGTGTACTCGCTGCCTCGAAAGAGCTCGGTATGGCCTTTCTGCCGCCCGAAACCCTTGACCTCGGTAACCGTGAGACCGGTCACGCCACACTCGGCTAAAGCTTCGCGGACTTCTTCCAATTTGAACGGCTTCACGATGGCGGTGATCTGTTTCATGTTCAGTGACTTTCAAGGTGCCTTGTAAACCGATTCGATCGGATGCTGTGCCGCTATTTGCATTGCCGGCGCCCAGAGGATAGCGCCAATCCGGCCGGAACAACGCGCGGCGGAAAAGCCGCATCATTCACTGCCGAAACTTGTTGGTAATCGGATACCGCCAGTCCTTGCCAAAGCTGCGATGGGTAACGCGGATTCCGATCGGCGCCTGGCGGCGTTTGTACTCGTTGATCTTGATAAGCTTGGTGACGCGCTCCACATCGGCGGCAGCCAATCCGCCCGCGATCATGGAATCGATGCTCGCGTCGTTTTCCATATAACGCTCGATGATCCGATCCAGAACCTCGTACGGTGGCAGGCTGTCCTGGTCCTTCTGGTCCGGCCGCAGTTCTGCACTGGGCGGACGCGTGATGATGCGTTCAGGAATCGGTTCGCGGCCGGTATGGTACGGGTCATGGGAATTGCGCCAGCGCGCGAGCCGGAACACGGTCGTCTTCGCCAAGTCCTTGATGACCGCGAAACCCCCGGCCATGTCGCCATACAAAGTGCAATAACCGGTAGCGAGTTCGCTCTTGTTGCCGGTGGTCAGCACAATGGCGCCGAACTTGTTCGACAGCGCCATCAACAAAGTGCCGCGAATACGCGCCTGGATGTTTTCCTCGGTTGTATCTTCAGCCCTTCCCGCGAACTCGCCGGCCAGCGATGCCTTGAAGGCCTCAAATTCCGGCACGATGGAGATTTCGTCGTAATGCACGCCCAGGCGCGCCGCCATGTCGCGCGCATCGATCCAGCTTATGTCGGCGGTATAGGGGGACGGCATCATCACGGTGCGTATTTTTTCCTTGCCCAACGCGTCCACCGCAATCGCCAGTACAAGCGCGGAATCGATACCACCCGACAGGCCCAAAATGGCGCCAGGGAAATTGTTTTTGCCCAGATAGTCCCGCACGCCCAATACCAACGCATCCCACAGGTCGGCGTCCAGGCTGCGTTCGGGTTCAATCGTTCCGGCTAACACAGCCGCTTGCGGGGTGAATCGCGCCGTCACGCCAAACAGCTGCTCACGGAAACTTGGCGCCCGCGCAGCCAATGCGCCGTCGGCATTGAGCGCAAACGAGTGACCTTCAAACACCACTTCGTCCTGCCCGCCGACCAGGTGCGCGTAGACCATCGGCAAGTTACATGCGAGCACGCGTTCACGCATGGTTTGTTCACGCTCGTAGCCTTTGCCCACGTGAAACGGCGAAGCATTGATGACCGCAAGCAATTGCGCTCCGGCCTCTCTGGCCAATCGGGCTGGCTCCTCGTACCAGGCATCTTCGCAAATCAGCAGGCCAACCCGCAGCTTGTGCGCGCCCTCGCCGGCTTCAAAGACACAAACATCTTCGCCGGGCGTGAAATAACGCCGCTCGTCGAACACCTGGTAATTGGGCAGTTCGCGTTTGGCATAAGTGTGTAAAACGCGGCCCTCGCGGATCACGCTGGCGGCATTGAAACGATGGTGAATCGCGACCGACCGGGTACGGTTGTCGCCACCGATGGGGTGTCCCACCACCACGGTCATGTCCTTTAACCCTGCAAGCTCGCGCACCACCGTTTTCACGGCATCATCACAGGCAGCGATAAAGGCGGGGCGCAGGAAAAGGTCTTCGGCGGCGTAGCCACAAATCGACAGCTCGGGGGTAAGCATCAGCTTGGCCCCATCGGCGTACGCCGTGCGTGCCGCATCGATGATTTTTTGCGCGTTGCCAGGCAGGTCGCCCACAATGAAATTGAGCTGCGCTACACAGATATTGAGATTCATGAAAACACAAATTGCGACAGGAAAAAGGGCTCGGGGAAGTGAGGACAATTATGTCATTGAGGTGTTGAATTCGCCGCTCGAGATTGACCGCGCCGAATGGAATGCGCTGTTGGCGCTACAGGCCGATGCCACTCCCTTCATGCGCCATGAATATCTGGCCGCGATGCACGAAAGCGCCAGCGCATCCCCCAAGACTGGCTGGACCGCCCGTTTCGTCACCTTGCGTGCTGGAGGCAAAAACAACCAGACTGGAAAACGCGAATTGATGGGGGCATGCCCGCTGTATCTCAAGGACCACTCGTATGGGGAATATGTGTTTGACCATGCATGGGCCAACGCCTACCACCAGCACGGCGTGCCCTACTACCCCAAGGCCCTGGTGGCCCCACCCTTTACGCCGGTGCCCGGGGCGCGGTTGCTGGCACGCGACGATGCATCGCGCGTAACGCTGGCAGCCGCACTGATTGCGTGGTGCACGGATACGGGTTTGTCATCGCTGCACCTGCTGTTCGCAAGCGACGCCGATGTGGCCGCTTGCAGCGCGGCCGGCATGATGCTGCGCCACAACGTTCAATTCCACTGGACCAACCAGCGGCCGGGGTACGGCGACTTCGAACTCTTTCTTGCATCCCTGAGCCAGGAAAAACGAAAAAAAATTCGCCAGGAAAGGCGCAAGGTCGAGCAGGCCGGCGTCACTTTCCGCTGGTCGCTGGGTAACGACATCCACGCCCGGGATTGGGACTTCTTCTACCGCTGTTACGAACGGACCTATTACGAACATGGCAATGCGCCATACCTGAGCCGCGATTTCTTTCACCGCATGGCGCGCGCCATGGCGCAAAACTGGTTGCTGTTCGTGGCTGAGCGCGAGGGCAAGCCGATTGCCACCAGCCTGATAGCGGTCAACGACCCCGGCACCGGAGCGTCGGACGCCAAAGTCGCCTATGGCCGGTACTGGGGTGCGCTGGAGCGTGTGGATTGCCTGCACTTCGAGGCGTGTTATTACCAGCCGTTGCAGTGGTGCATCACCCACGGCTACCAGCGTTTTGAAGGCGGGGCGCAAGGCGAACACAAGATGGCACGCGCCTTGTTGCCAGTAAAAACTACCAGTACCCACTGGCTGGCGCATCCGGGGTTTGCCGAGGCGGTGCAGAACTTTCTGCAGCGCGAAGGCACGGGCATGGCCAATTACATGGAAGAACTGCAACAACGCAACCCGTTTAGGGCCGGTCCGACGGCATAAGGAATTATCTTTCCTGAGCCGCACCGTCAAGCCGTTATCGGTCCAATCAGGAGTGCATCTTGTTGTAGTTGGCGATGCCGCTCATGATTTCCCGACGCGCCGCTTCCACGCCTTCCCAGCCCAGTATCTTGACCCACTTACCCACTTCGAGATCCTTGTAGTGCTCGAAGAAATGCTGGATGGTTTTCAGGCGCATCGGATTCAGGTCTTCCGGCTTTTGCCACTGGGAATAGATCGATAAAATCTTGTCGATCGGCACCGCCAGCACCTTGCCGTCTTCGCCAGCCTCGTCCTCCATCATCAGTATGCCAAGCGGGCGGCAGGTCACTACCACACCCGGGATCAAGGGCACGGGTGTGATGACGAGAACGTCCACCGGGTCCCCGTCGCCGCTGATGGTCTTGGGCACGTACCCGTAATTGGTCGGGTAATGCATCGAGGTGCTCATAAAGCGATCGACAAAAATCGCGCCCGACGCCTTGTCCACTTCATATTTCACCGGGTCGGCGTTCATCGGAATCTCGATGATCACATTGAACGCGTCCGGTACATTGCTTCCAGGGGTGACTTTGTCCAGTGACATGGCGGGGGCTCGCTTGGATTGATATAGGGTTTCTACTGAGCCAAGATCATAAACTGGCTCGCTCCGCCGCCCAATCCCTATTTTGCAAACAGCGCTGACCTCCGCCTCCTGACATACGACGATTGGGTGACGCTAAATCGACGAGGCCCAGTGGGCATTCAAGTCCATGGGTAGAAACCCTGATTTTTCCACCACACCACGAGCCCGCACCAAAAACCGGCATTTTTGCAGTTACAGTTCCGGCGTTGGCCAATCGTCTCCATCTCCTGACAGGACGCACGAGGAAGCAACGCAGCGGGGGCCTCGCATGCGTTGCCCCCATAAGCGAAACCTGAGTCCTTGGACTTTGTGGGGCATACCGCAACCGCTATCCGGCGGGGTCTGCGCCAAAACAATTTAGGAGTGATGACTATGACGGGCAATTCGGTGCTGGCAATGGCACTCGTGTGCGGGCTTATTGCCGTGGCTTACGGTTTTTGGGCACGCAGCTGGATTCTTTCGCAGGACGCAGGCAATGCGCGAATGCAGGAAATTGCGGCCGCTATCCAGACCGGTGCTGCCGCCTACCTGGCGCGCCAGTACAAGACCATCGCGATGGTCGGTGTGGTACTGGCGATCCTGATCGGGCTTTTCCTCGATAAATGGAGCGCAATCGGTTTTGTGGTGGGCGCCGTGCTCTCGGGCGCTTGTGGCTTTATCGGTATGAACGTTTCGGTGCGGGCCAATGTGCGCACCGCGCAAGCCGCTACCAGAGGCATCGGCCCGGCGCTGGACGTCGCGTTCCGCGGCGGCGCCATCACCGGCATGCTGGTGGTGGGCCTCGGCCTGCTGGGTGTTACGGCGTTTTACTGGTTCCTGGTGCCGGACGGCATGGCCACCGCGGCCAAGCTCAACCCGCTGATCGGTTTCGCCTTTGGCTCGTCGCTGATTTCTATTTTTGCGCGCCTGGGTGGCGGCATCTTTACCAAAGGCGCTGACGTCGGTGCCGACCTGGTGGGCAAGGTCGAAGCCGGCATCCCGGAAGACGACCCGCGCAATCCGGCCGTGATCGCCGACAACGTGGGCGACAACGTGGGCGACTGCGCCGGTATGGCAGCCGACCTGTTCGAGACCTACGCCGTAACGCTGATCGCCACCATGGTGCTGGGTGCCTTGCTGGTCACCGGTGCCGGCAGCAGCACGGTAATCTACCCGCTGGCATTGGGCGCGGTATCCATCGTCGCGTCGATCATCGGTTGCTTCTTCGTCAAGGCCTCGCCTGGCATGAAGAACGTCATGCCCGCGCTGTACAAGGGGCTGGCGGTAGCAGGCGTGTTGTCGCTGGTCGCGTTTTATTTCGTGACCAAGGCCATCATTCCGGACAACGCCTTGGGCGGCACCGGTGCGCAAATGCATTTGTTCGGCGCCTGTGCGGTCGGCCTGGTTTTGACCGCCGCCCTGGTGTGGATCACCGAGTACTACACAGGCACGCAATACGCGCCGGTCCAGCACATCGCACAGGCATCCACCACCGGCCACGGCACCAACATCATTGCCGGTCTGGGCGTGTCCATGCGTTCCACCGCCTGGCCGGTGATTTTTGTGTGTATCGCGATCGGGGCCGCATTCAAGCTCGGCGGTCTGTACGGTATCGCCATCGCTGCCACATCCATGCTGAGCATGGCCGGCATCGTGGTTGCGCTTGACGCCTACGGCCCGATTACCGACAACGCCGGTGGCATTGCCGAAATGTCCGACATGCCGAAAAGCGTGCGCGACATCACCGACCCGCTGGACGCGGTCGGCAATACCACCAAGGCCGTCACCAAGGGTTATGCCATCGGTTCCGCCGGCCTGGCCGCGCTGGTGCTGTTTGCCGACTACACGCACAAGCTCGAAGCCTACGGCCAGGCCATCACCTTCGACCTGAGCAACCCCATGGTCATCATCGGCCTGTTCATCGGCGGCCTGATTCCCTACCTGTTCGGCGCCATGGCGATGGAGGCCGTGGGCCGCGCCGCAGGTTCGGTGGTGGTGGAAGTGCGCCGTCAGTTCCGCGAGATCAAGGGCATCATGGAAGGCACGGCCAAGCCCGAATACGGCAAGGCAGTGGACATGCTGACCACGGCCGCGATCAAGGAAATGATGATCCCGTCGCTGCTGCCGGTGGTGGCGCCTATCCTGGTCGGCCTGATCCTCGGCCCGGCCGCGCTGGGCGGTTTGCTGATGGGTACCATCGTGACCGGCCTGTTTGTCGCCATCTCCATGTGTACTGGCGGCGGCGCCTGGGACAACGCCAAGAAATACATCGAGGACGGCCACCACGGCGGCAAGGGTTCTGAAACCCACAAGGCTGCCGTCACCGGCGACACCGTGGGCGATCCGTACAAGGACACAGCCGGCCCCGCCATCAACCCGCTGATCAAGATCATCAACATCGTGGCGCTGCTGATCGTGCCGCTGATGATGCAGAT
>JANYBQ010000102.1 GCA_025360705.1 Betaproteobacteria bacterium
TGGTGGTCGACGATCTGCGCGTGTCTTTCCCGAATCGTGACGGCGGCCGGACCGAAGCCGTGCGGGGCGTGTCCTTCGTGCTCGGGCGCGAACGGTTGGGCATCGTGGGCGAATCGGGCTCCGGCAAGTCGCAGACCGGACGCGCGATCCTGGGGCTGACGGCGCCTGAGGGCATCGTCACGGCAAAGCGGCTGGAGTTCAACGGCGTGGACCTGCTGCACTGCTCGCCCAAACAGCGGCGCGAGTTGCGCGGCGGTCGAATCGCCATGGTGCTGCAAGACCCGAAATTTTCGCTCAACCCGGTGATGACGATTGGCGACCAGGTGGTGGAAACCTTGCGTGCCCACACCAAAATTTCAGCGAAGCAAGCGCGCGCCAAGGCAATGGCAGCGCTGGTCGCAGTGCAGATCGACCAGCCCGAACGCGTCTACAAACTCTACCCGCACGAGGTCTCGGGTGGTATGGGCCAACGCGCCATGATCGCGATGATGCTGATCGCCGATCCCGACCTGCTGATTGCCGACGAACCCACCTCGGCGCTCGACGTGACGGTGCAACTGCAGGTGCTGGCGATCCTCGACGCGCTGGTGGTCAAACGCGGCATGGGGCTGATTTTTATATCGCACGACCTGCGTCTGGTGTCGACGTTTTGCGACCGCATTCTGGTGATGTATGCCGGGCGGGTGGTGGAAGAAGTTACTGCCGGTGGCTTGGCCGACGCCAAACATCCCTACACGCGCGGCCTGCTCAACTGCCTGCCCCAACTGGCGGATGACCGGCATCCTTTGCCGACGCTGGACCGGCAGCCGGCGTGGGCGTTATGAACGATACGCGCACGGCCCGACACTCCGCCAAGAACACCACTGCGTTCGAGCTTGGTGCGTCGAAGCCTGCGGCCGGCCGCGTTGGTATCGAAGTAGAAAAACTGCGGGTGGTCTACGACGGTTTTATCGCGGTGGCGGACACATCGTTTCGCGTCAACGCGGGTGAGAGCTTCGGCATCGTCGGCGAATCCGGCTCCGGCAAGTCCACCGTGTTGCGCGCGATCTGCGGGCTGGCACCAAAGCAGGCCGGCACGGTGCAACTGCTGGGCCAGTCCAATCAGGCACTGCCGTTGCCGGGCAGCAAACCGTTCCGGCGCCTGGTGCAGATGGTATTCCAGGACCCATATGGATCGCTGCATCCGCGCCAGACCGTGGACCGCATCCTGGCCGAGCCGCTGGCGATTCACGACATCGGCGACGCGGAGTTGCGTATCGAACGCGCACTCGATGAAGTCGGATTGGGAATGGGCTTCCGCTTTCGTTACCCGCACCAGCTATCGGGCGGGCAGCGCCAGCGGATTGCCATCGCACGCGCTCTGATTCTGGAGCCGCAAATTCTGCTGCTCGACGAGCCGACGTCGGCGCTCGACGCGTCAGTGCAGGCAGAGGTGCTCAACCTGCTGGAAGACCTGCGCGGCAAACGCGGCCTGACCTTCATCATGGTCAGCCATGACCTGGCCGTAGTGACGCATATGTGTGAACGCCTCATGGTGATGCAGCGTGGCGAAACGGTCGAATTGTTGTCCGCCGCCGACCTGGCCGCCAGTCGCGTGACCCATGAATACACGCGCAAACTTATGGTTGCATCAACCGGCTTTCGCCGCGACGCGGCCAAACCATCAACTCAAGGAGAACCAACATGATCAAGTGGGAAGCCCACGCCTGCCTGCCGCTGCATCCGCACGCCGACTTCGGACCGATAGACCGGCTGCACGCGGCCGGCGTCAACTATGTGTCGATCAACATTGGCATGGACATGAACCCGGTGTCGCAGGTAACGGCGGTCATAGCCGGCTTCCGTGCCACCATCGCCGCTCACCCCGAACGCTACGTACTTGCATCCACGGTGCAGGACATTGAACAGGCCGCCGCCGCCGGCAAACTTGCCATCGGCTTCGACCTGGAAGGCGCCATGCCGTTGCTGGACCAACCCGAGATGGTGGCGCTGTATAGGGCCCTTGGTGTGCGGCAAATGCACCTGGCCTATAACCGCAACAATAGCGTAGCCGGGGGTTGCCACGACGTGGAGCAGGGTCTTACACCGCTGGGCCACAAGATCGTTGCGGCCATCAACGCCGCCGGCGTTCTGATGGACTGTTCGCACACCGGGCGCAAGTGCAGCCTGGACATCATGGCCGCGTCCACCCAGCCGGTCATCTTCAGCCACTCCAACCCGTTGGCGCTGGTGCAACACGGCCGCAACGTGACCGACGAGCAGATCCGCGCCTGTGCCGCGACCGGCGGCGTGATCTGCGTGTCCGGTGTCTCGATATTCCTCGGCACCCGCACACCCGACGCGGACGATGTGGCCCGACATTCCGCTTACGTGGCCAACCTGGTCGGCGTACAACACGCCGGTATCGGCCTGGACATCAGCTTTCGGCAAAGCGAACTCGACGACAACCCACCCGGCGACTACGACCCTACATACTGGTGGCCCAAGTCGGCCGGCTACGACCGCGCGATTTCTAAATCGACCTACCCTCCTATCGAGAGCTGGACCGTGCTGGGTGACGCCTTGCGAAAAACCGGCATGACGGCCGATGAGGCTGCACTGGTGATGGGCGGCAACATGATGCGGGTGGCGGGGCAGGTCTGGGGCAATTGAAATGCCAATGGCTTTCGCCGATTCTTTTTTGCGTGAACTCGAACTGGAGCGCGAACAGAATCGTGGCAGATGCCTGCCCTTTGACAAGGGCGCGCGGTGCACTCGCCCGACAGCGAGCCACATTGACACTGAATTCGATGGTTCATGGTTTCATTTCTCCAGTTGATATGGCGCCTATGACGCCCAACGTAATTTGGGCGGCATGGTGGTGCGCTACGCGTTAGTTGGCTTCCACAAGCTTGGCTAGCTTTCCAAGTGACATGCGCCACCCGGTCTCGTTGTCGACTGGCGAAACTCCTGGCGGTAGGCCTTCATGGAGCGCCGTCAGATGAGTTGCACCATCTATTTCTAAGAGTTCAACAGTGGTTGTCATTTCGCCGCGCATAGCAGGATCGTTGGTCTCGAACTCGATGACTTCGACTACTCGCTTGTTAGGCACCAACTCTTTGAAGTAGCCGTGGTACGTATCGGTATGCGGAGTTGTCTTACCCATCTGGCTCGGCATGCTGTACGTCAGAGAAACTCGAAACCGACCGCCTTCACGCCCTTCAAACTCTTGGACATCGATTGTCATACCGTCAGGAAACTTCCATCTGGAGATATCACTGGCATCGATAAGCGCGGCGTACACGCGAGAGGGGGATGCCTCGATGTGGCGAGAAACTCTAGTTGAACTCATGTGCGAAGACTGGTGCTTGCTGATGACAACGCCGACACGATGACGGTGATGGTTGACTCTGCCGCCCAACGTAAACGTGAGGGGCGCGAGCGGCCTTGCCCCGAAGCGTTCCTCTCGACTGCCGGCTTGGGCCTCAGTCTCCGGGCAACAACTGTGGGTTCCACACGACCTCCCAGAGATGATGATCCGGGTCCTGAAAATAGCCGGCGTAACCACCCCAAAAGGTTTTCCGTGCTGGCTTGACGATAACTGCACCCGCACTCTTTGCCTGCTCCATAACGGCATCAACTTCGGCTGTGGATGAGACGTTATGACCGAGAGAGAGTTCGATGGGGCTTGGATTGCCTATTGGAATTCCTGCATCGTGAGCGAGGCTCTTCCGCGGCCAAATTGCGAGTTTCAAGCCGGGCTGTAAATCAAAGAAAGCAACAGCTCCAAAGTCGAATTCTTTGCCAATGATGCCCTGCGTTGGCAGGCCGAGACCTTCGCGGTAGAAATGTACTGCCCGTTCCAAGTCGTCAACGCAGAGGGTGATAACTGTGATGCGTGGTTTCATGGAATGTCCCATTCGTTCGATGAGGGCGTGATGGTTTCATCGGATGTCATGACGACTTCGTCAGGCAGCGCGCTGATTTAAGACAATTAGGTTGCCACAGGTGTCGTCGAAGAATGCACGACAAAATATCGCCGCGCAAATACGAAGCAGGCAGCAATAAGCGAAAGAAATGCCACGAAAAAGCCGACGCCATGCGAACCGAAGCGCTGATGGCTTGGCAGTCTCGCTGAAGAGGCGCTTGCCCCGCCCAAGCACCACTGGGAAAGTCCACACGTTGTACTCGTCGATCAGTGAGGCGGCCTGGAGCGTTTGAATCAAATTGCCGCTGCCAATTATCTGCAGGTCCGGGCCCGGTTGGGTCTTGAGAGCGATGATTGCCGAGACGACATCGCCGTGGAGCAGGGTCGAGTTGTTCCAGTGGAGCATCGTCAACGTCCGCGAAGCAACATACTTTTTCGCCGCATTGAACGTCTTCGCAATCGGGTGATCATCCGGCTGATAAGGCCGGTACGCTTCAAATATCTGATAGGTCCTGCGCCCGAGCACCAACTCGCGATCCTTGCCGTCGAAACCTGATCCTGAGATGTCCATGCTTTCGTCCCCGTAGCTGAACATCCAACCGCCAAGGGTAAAATCACTAGTGGGGTCCTATTCCGGTCCGCCGGGTTCTTGCATGATTCCGTCAAGCGATACAAACGTAGATACGAAGAGTTTTCTCATAGAAGCACTCCTGTCGCGCGGCGAGTATTGGTCATGCGCGCTAACGCTTCGGTTCAGCGGCGAGCAGCGCAGCGGACCGTCCGCTGCAACCGATTGAGCGGCCGCCCTTACTCACGCACATAGCGCAAGTGTGTGGCGGCTGGACCATCGAGAACCTTGTCGATTCGAAACTGCGGCGCGGGCTCGCGTAAATTCTCGAAGAGGCGTCTGCCACTGCCGAACAACACTGGCGCCAGGGCGATTTCTAGCTCGTCGATGACTCCCATGTTCAAGTACTGCTGGACCACGTCCGCTCCACCCGAGATGCGAATATCACGACCGCCCGCAGACGCTCTAGCCTGCTCAAGGGCGCTCTCCGGGCCGTCGTTGACGAAGTAGAATATCGTCCCGCCCGGCCGGATCCAAGGTTCGCGCTTCTCGTGGGTAAGAACGTACACTGGAGTGTGAAACGGGGCCTCCTCTGGCCATGAGGCCTCGCCTTGCTCGAACATTCGCTTGCCCATGATGTTGGCGCCGATGCGCTCCGTGGTGCTGCGAACCAGGTCATTGACCGGACCGGTCTCTCCCCCTGGTCCGAACTTGAGGTTCTCGCGCATGTACTGTTGATTGAGGAGCCAGGCCATCAGCGCACCCCACTTGGCGCCCCAGTTCTTGTACCCGGGATTCTCCCAATTCTCAATGGTCATCCCTTCCGGCGCCATGTAGCCGTCAAGGCTAAGACCGATGTTTACGAATATCTTGCTCATGATTTTCCTTTCATGCCTCTGAATGGTGGCCTAAATTTAGTTATTAGCCGACAAGAATGTCGGGCTAATTCATGGATGTCCGATGCCGCTTCCTCTATTCGACCAACGACCGGCTGAGTTCGGTGCGCCAATCAGCCGGATTGGGACTAGATTCCGGTCCGACGAGATAGCATTCGTACAGATCGTTTGCTGTCTTGTACCCGTTGGCTTCTATCCATTTTGCGAACTCGTGCCACGCCTCGCTTAGCCCCTCGTAGGGGCCGTGATAGACGGTGCGCACCACTTTGAGCACAGGCCGGCGACAGCATTTCATTCGTTGAACCATCGCATCAAACAAAATACAGCGCAAGTCTCGCACGGATCAGTGACGCATGGAAGTACATGGCTCATTTTGCAGTAAGGTTGTCTCTCAGTAGGTGGGCCTGTCAAGAACGGCAACTGATGAAGCCAGGGCAGAGCAGAGCAGAGCAGAGCAGCGACTTTTACGGAGTAAATCTTCCGGTTTTCTTTGTAAGTGTCGTGCGAAGTCCTCTTGGTTTCAAACTGCTCAGGGTGTTTTTTCGCTAGGCTTAAAGGATGGCCTAAACTGCGGGTTTAGGTCGCTCTGCATGCGAGGACAGCTCCGTGCCACTGACTGAACGCGATGAATAAAGCTAACGCCCAAGTGAGAGACATCTACATCCTGATCGTTCCAGGCACCATGCTCATCGACCTTGCAGGAATCAGCGACACTTTCCGACTGGCAATTGAGCTTGGTGCTTCGTATTCCATTCAACACGTTGGGCCCCGCTCTCAGTCGTCATGCTCGATTGGACTGTCACTCTCTGGAATCGCGCCACTTCCCGGTAGAATGACCGAAGGCGGCACGCTGATAGTGCCTGGCGCGACGAACGCCGAACAGGACTACCAGTCGAGCGAATCGGAGGTCGCCGCAAAATGGATGGCCAGTGCAGTGACAAGTGCTCAGCGCCTCTGCACTGTTTGCTCCGGCGCATTCTTGGCGGCTAAAGCGGGACTTCTGGCTGGTCGGACTTGCACTACCCATCACTCGCTTACAGATCGCCTCGCAAGCGACTTCCCGGAAGTCAGCGTGCTGCACAACCGCGTATTCGTGCGCGATGGCAATGTGTTCACAAGCGCAGGCGCAACAACCGGCATTGACCTTGCCCTTCACATCATCTCCCTCGACGAAGGACCGGAGCTTGCTCTGGAGGTTGCCCGAAAACTGGTAATCTACTTTCGCCGCTCTGGGACCGACCCTCAGCTGTCGCCCTGGCTCCTCTACCGAAATCACATTCACACGGCAGTCCATCGGGCGCAGGATTCCGTCATACGGGACTCAGCAAAGAGTTGGACGGTTGATGACCTGGCGCATGTCGCGTGCACAAGCCCGCGCCATCTTGCGCGGCTCTTTCAGACCTACGCCGGGGTTTCCCCACTTTCATACGTACGGCAGATTCGCACCGCAGCGTCTAAGGAGATCGTCGCAACGAGCCAGCACAGTATGAAAGTCGTGGCGGAGATGGTCGGCTTCTCATCTGCCGAGCAGATGCGACGTGCATGGCAGCAATTCGAGGGAACCATTCCAACCGAAGGCAAACGTTCAGTGAAGGCAACGAAATCGGAGGAAGTCGAATGAGCGGCAGCTGGAAGTAGATATCAATGTTTGGCTGCGAACTCGCGCACTGGGAAGGGCGCAGACCAGCGTTGTGGCTCACCAACTAGGATTTCCCCGGCCCCGATCCACGACGAATGGCGGCGGCAGGACGCCGCTGCGTTGCGGGAATGCCAGCTAGGACACCAAGTCAGGCTGACTGAACTCCAGTATTTGCAAGGGTGTAAGGTCATGCACGTAGATGTGCACGTGACAACACCCGGCAACTGAGAGCCTAGGCTGGGCGACGCTGGCCACGATTCCACCACCCTATTCGAGCACCGGTTTGCTGAGTTCAGTACGCCAATCGGCCGAATTGGGGCTTGATTCGGGCCCGACCAGATAGCATTCGTAAAGATCACCAGCCGTTTTGTATCCGTTGGCTTCCACCCGCTCGGCGAACTCATGCCACGCGCCACCTAGCCCCTCATATGGACCGTGATAGACCGTGCGCACCACCTTGAGCGCAGGACGCTGCCAAGGCTTCACGCGGCCGACGGCCGTGACGGGTGCCGACACCGGCACGCAGATGTCGAAATCGAATGATTCTGGCGTCATCTTCAGGTGATGCGCAAACCACGGTCCGGTCGGACCGATGCCTTGCGCCTTTACAGCGGCCATCGCCTCGGCGATGCCCGGCCCCATGACGTGCTGCATCTCCGAGCGTGGCGTCTCGATGTGAATGGTGGCGACCTGTTGAGCGGGGGTCTCAACGACTTGCGGTTTTTCAATCATGTGGGTTCTCCGGTTAATGTTGGCAACAATGTTTCGAGTCGGTCGTAGCCTGCGGCCATGCCGTGCTCCATGCCCGAGCGACGTGCCGTGTCGCGGGCTTCTTGCGATTCGTACAGGACGGTGATCGTGGTCCTGGTTATGTCGCGCATCTCCTCGAACACCGTCGTGTCCAGGGCTTCGCCTGGGTACCATGCGTCGTCGAACTTCTCGGTGGCTACGAGACGTTCGAGCGGAATGACCTCGCGGAACACGCCGCCCATGGCCATCCGTGACCCGTCCTTTTCGGAACGCCGGGCATAGCGATAGGCACCACCGACGCGAAGGTCTATTTCGCACAGCGGCATGGTCCATCCAGGTCACCCAAGCAGCCAGCGACGGACCAGTTCCGGCTTGGTGAAAGCATCGAACACCAGTCGTCGCGGTGCGTCGAAATCGCGCGTCACCTGAATCTCGCGATCGCTGGGCGTGGACACTTTAAAGCTGTCGGGGAAGAACATGGAACCTTC
>JANYBQ010000645.1 GCA_025360705.1 Betaproteobacteria bacterium
AAGGCGCAAACCACAGCGATACCCGAAGGTATCGCGAGGATTTGCAACGCCGCCATGGCCGAAAAGACGCCGTTTTATGTGCCATACAGAGTGCAACACTGCACTAGAGGGTTGTCCCTAGTCAAAACGTGAAGTTCCAGCGCAAGGCCACGCACGTGCAGCGGTTACCATGGGCCGACATGACCACTGGCGACAGCACAACACGCGGCATGGCAAACGAAAGTGGCCTGTCGATCGGTTCATTCCATCCGATGATCGAGGTCGCAGTGACAGCCGCACAAGCTGCGGCCACGTTGATTCGTAGCGCGGCGGCGGACCCCGGTGCGCTGCGGATACGCGAGAAAAATCCCAACGACTTCGTGACCCAGGTGGACGTTGCCTCCGAGCAAGTCATAGTCAGCACTCTTCTGCGTGCTTTTCCGGGCCACGCGGTGCGCGGCGAAGAGTCGCAAAAACCGCATGGAAACCCCGACGCGGACCATGTGTGGATCGTCGATCCGCTGGACGGCACCAGCAACTTTATCCATGGTTATCCGGTGTACAGCGTGAGTATTGCGCTCTCCATCCGTGGACGGATCGAACACGGCGTGGTGCTGGATGTGAACAACGGCGATGTGTTCCGTGCCACGCTCGGCAGCGGGGCTTACCGCAATACGCGCCGGCTTCGGATCGCCACGCGCGCAAGCCTGCAGCAAGCGCTGGTGGCCACCAGTTGCCCTTACCGGCCAGGCCCCGCTTTCGCGCGGTCGATGCGGATGCTGGGGGAGGTCATGCAGGCCTGCGCGGCTATCCGCCGTTCCGGCTCGGCGGCGCTCGACCTGGCATGGCTGGCAGCAGGGTGCAGCGACGGTTTTTTCGATCTGGGTTTGAATGCGTGGGACGTGGCGGCCGGCAGTTTGCTGGTAACCGAAGCCGGCGGGCGCGTCGGCAATTTTCGTGGCGGCGCCGACTTTCTGGAAGCGCGGGAATGTATCGCCGGCAACGCCGCGATAGTTGTCGCGCTAGGCACTCTGTTGCGGCCGTACGCGACCGGCGGCGCCGGCACGTAAGCGGCAAATATGTTCAACCGTTGTAGCGCCAGCTTGCAGTCAGCAAACCGTCATCGCGCCTGCCTATACTGATCCCATGTCGTCGATCCAACTCGTAAACGTCAGCAAGGACTGGGGTGATACCAAAGCGCTGGACGCCATCGATTTGACGATTGAGCCGGGCAGCTTTTGTGTTTTGCTAGGTCCGTCGGGCTGCGGTAAATCGACCACGCTGCGCATCATCGCGGGGCTTGAATCGGCCAGCGGCGGCCAGGTGTTCGTGAACGGTAAAGACGTGACGAACCAGCCACCCGCATTGCGGGGTTTGGCGATGGTGTTCCAGAACTACGCGCTGTTTCCGCACTTGAGCGTGGCCGACAACATCACCTTCGGTTTGTCGGTGCGCAAGGTCGGCGCGACCGAAACCGCGAGCCGCCTGAAGTCGACCGCCGAGCTGCTGGGGCTGACCACACTGCTGGACCGCCGGCCGTCGCAGTTATCGGGCGGCCAGCAACAACGCGTCGCATTGGGCCGGGCTTTGGTGGCCCAAGCCAGGATCTGCTTGATGGACGAACCGCTGTCCAACCTGGACGCGCAATTGCGCCAGGAAATGCGCCATGAATTGCGCCAGCTACAACAGCGTCTGGGCCTGACGGTGGTGTATGTCACGCACGACCAGACCGAGGCCATGAGCATGGCCGATCAGGTGGTGTTGCTCAACCAGGGGCGAATCGAACAGGCGGCCGCACCGCGGGTGCTTTACGCACGACCGGCAACCATGTTCGCGGCGCGTTTTATAGGTACTCCGGCCATGAATCTGCTGCGGCTCGATAACGGCCACATCGCGGGCAGCACGGTTGCAGTGGACCACGCGGGACACGTGTTGGGCATCCGGCCGGAGTCGGTGTCGCTGAACGGAGACGTCCCTGCAACGGTGCGAAGCCTGGAGTACCTGGGCGCCGACCTGGTATTGCGCTGTGCCGTCGGGGACGAGCAAATCACCGTGCGCGCCGACGGCAAATCCGACTTGGCTGAAGGCGCGCAAGTCATGTTGCATTGGCCGGCGCAGGCCGAGCATTATTTCGATGCACAAGGCTACAGGCTTGCCTGAGCCGTTTTATTCAAACTTTTCACTACACAGGAGATAAGCATGCAACGCAAGACCTTCAACCACATGATCGCCGCGGCGGCGCTCGCCATCGGTGCCTTGCCGATTGGCGCATACGCGCAGGCGCAGACCGAAATCTCGTTCTTTTATCCGGTCGCCGTGGGCGGGCCGATCGCGAAGTTCATCGACGATTTCGTGGTCGACTTCTCGAAAGAAAACCCGACCGTCAAAGTCACGCCGATCTATGCCGGCAGCTACCAGGACACCATCGTCAAAGCGC
>JANYBQ010000129.1 GCA_025360705.1 Betaproteobacteria bacterium
CGCTGGCGGGCGGCTTCGAGTCGGTACTGGCGTGTGACCTGGTGGTCGCGGCGCGCAACGCGCAGTTTGGGCTGCCGGAAGTCAAACGCGGGCTGGCCGCCGCAGCCGGTGGGTTGATGCGCTTGCCGCGACTGATTCCGCAGCGCATCGCGATGGAAGCTGCACTGACCGGCGACATGATCGGGGCCGAGCGGCTGTACCAATACGGGCTGATCAATGTGTTGAGCGAGCCCGGGCAGGCGCTGGAAGAAGCTAAAAAGCTCGCCCGCAGCATCATGGCGAATGCCCCGCTGGCGGTGGCCGCCAGCAAACAGGTGGTGATCGAGCAACGCGATTGGCCCATCGCCGACATGTTCGCACGCCAGGAAAGCATCACCGGTCATCTGCTCACAAGCGCTGATGCGCGTGAGGGCGCCACCGCGTTCGCCGAACGGCGCGCACCGGTGTGGAAAGGCGAGTGACAGCGGCGATACCGTCACTCAAGCGTTGTTATTGCATTTACCCCAACCGAGATAGCTCATGCCGGCTTTGAATCCAGACGTCGAAAAATTCCTCGCACTTGCGCGCAAGGCCAATGCACAACCGTTCGAAGCCCTGACGCCCGAACAGGCGCGCGCGGCGTATGCCGCCAGCTGGAACGTCACCCAGTCGCCAGCGACCGATGTGGCCAGTGTGCGTGACACCACTATCCCTGGCCAAGGTGGCGCGCTGGCGCTGCGCATTTACCGTGGCATCGGCACGCTACCGGATGAGGTTTTGCCATGCATGGTTTTTCTGCATGGCGGCGGGTGGGTTATCGGCAATCTCGATAGTCATGACCGGCTGTGTCGGCGTCTGGCTAACGCGGCGCGTATCTGCATCGTTGCGGTCGACTACCGGCTGGCACCCGAACACCGGTTCCCCGCCGCGCTGGACGATTCCGTCACTGCGCTGCAATGGGTGAGCGACAACGTGGATAGCCTCAAGGTCGCGCCAGGCCGAATTGGCGTCGGCGGGGACAGCGCTGGCGGCAACCTGGCGGCGGCAGTGGCATTGATGGGGCGCGATGGCACGGCGCCGCCGTCCATTTTTCAGGCATTGATTTATCCGGTGGTCGATCTCGGCGCGAACAGCGATTCGTACCGCCGGGTGACCTCGGGCGTGCCACTGACCGCAGCCACGATGGCTTACTTCATCGATCACTACGCGCCCAACCCGACCGACCGAACCGACTGGCGCGCTTCACCGTTAAAGGCCGCCAGCCTGGCCGGTGTGCCGCCCGCGCTAGTGGTGACTGCCGGCCACGACCCTTTGTCCGACGAAGGCCGGGCCTATGCCCAGCGGCTGGAAGACGAGGGCGTGCGGGTGACATCGCTGCACCTGAGTGACCACATACACGGCATGTTGATGCAGGGTCGTCTGGTGAGTGCCAGCAACGTCGTGGCTGACTTTGTCGGCGCCGCGATCGGGGACGCCATGTATCACAACCCACCGACTCCGCCGCACGCCTGAGCTGAACCACAAGGACCCCATCGATGACGCATATCCATACTGCCAAGCAACATCCCGTGGAACCGGTTGACCCGGTCGACGCTGTGGTGGTGGGCGCCGGGTTCGCCGGACTGTATATGTTGTACCGTCTGCGTCAGCTCGGCCTGAAAGCGCGGGTTTTCGAAGCCGGCGACGGCGTCGGCGGCACCTGGTACTGGAACCGTTACCCAGGCGCGCGCTGCGACGTCGAGAGCATGCAATATTCGTATTCGTTCTCGGAGGAGCTGCAACAGGAATGGCAGTGGAGCGAACGTTATCCGCGCCAGGAGGAAATACTGCGCTACATGAACCATGTGGCGGACCGCTTCGACCTGCGTTCCGACATCCAGTTCGAGACCCGTGTCACCGCAGCAACCTACCACGACGACAGCGGCAACTGGACCGTTCGAACCGATCGTGGCGACGCAGTGGAGGCTCGGTTCTTTATTTCCGCCGGTGGCTGCCTGTCGGCCGGCCGGGTGCCCGATATCCCCGGACTGGACCGGTTCAAAGGCAAGTGGTACCACACTGGAAACTGGCCGCACGAGGAGGTGGATTTCACGGGTCAACGCGTCGGCGTGATTGGAACCGGGTCGTCCGGCATCCAGGCGATTCCGGCGATCGCCCGCCAGGCCAGCCAGGTGGTGGTGTTTCAGCGCACCCCCAATTTCAGCATTCCGGCCTGGAACCGGCCGTTGCCGCTGGAAGACCAGCAGGCATGGAAAGCCGATTACGCCGAGCACCGCACGAAGGCGCTCAGCACCCGTTCCGGCATTTTGTACGAATATGGCCAGAGAGCCGTGCCCGAAGTCAGCGAAGACGAACGGCAGCAGGAATACGAACGACGTTGGAAACGTGGCGGTGCGAATTTCGTACACGCGTTCAACGATCTTTTCATCAACAAGCAATCCAACGACAGCGCGGCCGAGTTCGTACGCCACAAAATCCGCGGCACCGTCAAGGACCCGAAGGTTGCGGAGCTGCTGGCGCCCACCGACCATGCGATCGGCACCAAGCGTATTTGCGTGGACACCGGCTACTACGAAACCTACAACCAGCCGCATGTCAGCCTGGTCGACTTGCGCGCCACTCCGATAACCGGCATTGTGTCCAACGGCATCCGTACCGATGCCGCCACCTATGAACTCGACAGCATTGTTTTCGCGACCGGTTACGACGCCGTTACCGGCGCGCTCGATCGCATCGATATCTGCGGCCTGGGTGGCAAGGCGCTGAAAGAAAAGTGGACTGCGGGGCCGCGCACATACCTCGGCATCATGACGTCTGGTTTCCCCAATCTGTTTTTCATTACCGGGCCCGGAAGCCCCTCGATATTGACTAATGTGGTGGTGGCGATCGAGCAACATGTGGACTGGATCGCGCGCTGTCTGCAACACATGCAGTCCCACAGCCTGGGGGTGGTTGACGCCCAGACCGCGGCAGAAGACGAATGGGTGTTGCGCGTCAACCAAGTTGCGGCCGGTACTTTGTTCCCCACCACCAAGTCCTGGTATATGGGAGCGAATATTCCGGGCAAGCCCAGTGTGTTCCTGCCTTTTGTGGGTGGTTTTGGCAATTACCGCGTCATCTGCGAAGAGGTCATCTCCAACGGATACAAGGGCTTTGCGTTCCGGCCATCCCGCCAGTCTGTTTCCCAATAAGTCGAAAATATGAATCGCTTCACGGACAAGGTTTTTCTGATTTCCGGCGGCGCGCGTGGCCTCGGCGAAGCCCAGGCGCGCCGGCTGGTGGCCGAGGGGGCGAAAGTCGTCATCGGTGATGTGCTGATGGAACAGGGCCAGCGGCTCGCCCACGAGCTTGGCGCGGCCTGCCTGTTCCAGCACCTGGACGTAACCAGCGAGCAGGCCTGGAGCGACGCGGTCACGGTGGCCGAAGGGTTGGGTGCGCTGAATGGGCTTGTCAACAACGCCGGTGTCTATACACCGGTGTCGATGCTCGAAACCGACAGCGCGCAATTCGAACGTCACACCCGCGTCAACCAGCTCGGCACTTTCCTGGGCATGCGCTCCGTGGTTCCGGCATTCGTGCGCAGCGGTGGTGGCGCCATCGTCAACATGTCATCCACGGTGGCCTTGCGCAGCGCTCCAAATGCGATTGCCTACACCGCCACCAAATGGGCGGTGCGCGGCATGACCAAGGCAGCGGCGCTGGAGCTGGCGGACCGGAACATCCGCGTGAATTCGGTCCATCCGGGGCCGATCGACACCGACATGCTCAACGTGCGCACGCGCGACGAAAACCTGCGCCGGGTCCAGCAGGTTCCGATGAAACGTCTCGGCACCAAGGAAGAGATCGCCGGGTTGGTGTTGTTCCTGCTGAGCGATGAGAGCCGCTACATGACCGGTTCTGAAGTGGCGATGGACGGCGGGGCGGCGCTTTAAACCCGCACAAATCATCTAGGGTAAACCCCTATATATAAAAATATACTGGAATACTCGTTAAAGCTACTGAGTGGTACACTTTTTGTACACGTATATTCCGTTTCGAGAATACCGGGTATACAGAAAATCTGGCACGCAGCCTGAGTCGTCAAACACCGCACACCGTGAAGAGGGTGCTCAACATTGGAGTCAGTATGAAAGTCTTGCAAGCAAAAAGCGTCCTCGCCAGGGATCGGAAAAAGTTCGGAGTCAGGGGCGGCCCCCTGGTCGCCAGGATCGCGGCCGGTGTATTCGGCTGCTCGCTGGCGCTTAGCGCCGGCGCCCAGGAGGTGCCCGCGGACGGGGTCTACAAGGACCGCATCGACTGGGGTGTATTGATGGACTTGAGTGGCCCCACCTCCGCCTCGCAAAGCATCTGGACCAACGGTTTCCAGGACTACATGCGCAAGATCAATGAGGCTGGCGGCATCCATGGCCGCAAGATCAACGTGCTGGCCGAAGACAACCGCTACAACGCGGCAACCGACAAGATCAACTTCGAGAAGCTAGTCGGCCAGACGCCCGTGATCGCGATTTCGGGCATGGGCACTTCCGCCTCCCAGGTTGGCTTGGCGCCCACTATCAAAGCCGGCAAGGTGCCAATCGTCGGCACCTATACCCCGACCAAGGCCTTGAACGAGCCGGTATCTCCGATGGTCTACAACGGCTTTTGCGGTTACCGGGAAATGGCCCAGGCCGGCATCGGTTACTACGTTGACCAGCTCAAGCTGAAGAACCCCAAGATCATGACGGTGTCGATCGAGAGCGCCGGCGGCAAGGAATACCATGACTACGTCGCCGAAGTCGCCGCCAAGTACGGCGGTACCGCCATCTTGACCACGATGAAGGTGACCGCCGTCGACGCCACGCCGACGGTGCTCGAGGTGATTGCCGCCAAGCCCGATCTGATCACGATCTACGGTGTTTCCAATACCGCCATCCTGACCATGAAGGGTCTGGCGCAATATGGCTCGAAGATCCCCGGTTTCGGCATCACCTACCTGGGTGCACCGCAGATCTTCACGGCCATGGGACCCCAGGCCGGCGCGAACTATTCGTTCGTGAGTTGCCTGACGCCAGGC
>JANYBQ010000157.1 GCA_025360705.1 Betaproteobacteria bacterium
CTCGGCCCCGGCTTCGGCCTTCAGCTCGTCGCCGCAACGGCGTGGCTCGCTGCGTTTCCAGTCCGCCAGGTAGGCGTCGGAGCCGGACTTGCCGGCGCGCATCGCGGCGCGGTCCACCGCCTCCTGGAAGCGGTGCGACAACTGCACCTTGGCGGTCTCGCGGCCGGACTTGACCAGCACCTGGGCCGGTACGTCGCGCCACGAAATAACAATCAGTTTTGCCAAAACACAACTCCTTCAGTGGCACGGCGCAAGCTGTGTTCCAGCTCACCGTAACCGGTAACACGATATTCATACGCCAGGCCCAACCGGTCAGCGGCGCGTTGTCCGGCCTCAATCCGGTCGGGCGATTCCAGCTGCGCCAGATAGACCAGGCGACGATAGTTACTAAAGTAGATCGGCATCAGTTCGGGATGGCGGTCGATACCCAGGCCATGGATGATCAGCCGCTCGAAATGCTTGAGCAAAAAGTCGGTCAGATAAAAGGTGCCAACTTCCGCCTCGGCCATGGCTTCAAAAGCCGCGGTACCCGCAAAAAACTCATAACAATGCGAGCCCGCGATACGCTCGACGCCCTCTTCCTCCAGTACCTTGTCGAGCAAGCCACCGGTGCCGCAGTCGGCGTACGCCACGAACATCGAGGCGTAACGGCCGCGATTCTTGCGGATCTTCTCGCGTACCGCTTCGGGTATTTTTTGCGGGCGGTTGTGCAGCTCCGCGGGCAGACATTGCACGTCCATGTGCGGCCAGTTGTTGATGCGGCGCAGCGCAACAATCTCGTGCGCCAACGCCCCGCAGGCAATCACCAGGGTGGAGGCTTGCTCGGCCATGGTTATGCCCTGCCGTGCCTAACGCGCGGCGCGGCGCGCGGCGATCAGTGTCTTGGCGGTTTCGACCGCAATGCCGGCGTCGCGGCAATAGGCATCCGCGCCCACGGCCTTGCCGAATTCCTCGTTCAGCGGCGCACCGCCCACCAGCACGATGTAGTCGTCGCGCAGGCCCTTTTCCTTGAGCGTGTCGATCACGACTTTCATGTACGGCATGGTGGTGGTCAGCAGTGCCGACAGGCCCAGGATGTCCGGCTTGTGCAGCTCCAGCGCGGCCAGGTATTTGTCGACCGGGTTGTTGATGCCCAGGTCAATGACTTCAAAGCCGGCGCCCTCCATCATCATGCCGACCAGGTTCTTGCCAATGTCGTGGATGTCGCCCTTGACGGTACCGATGACCATTTTGCCGATCGGCTCGACGCTGGTTTCGGCCAGCAGCGGACGCAGAATTCCCATGCCGCCCTTCATTGCATTGGCCGCCAGCAGCACCTCGGGCACAAACAAAATGCCATCGCGAAAATCGACGCCCACAATACGCATGCCTTCGACCAGTGCGTCGTTGAGCACGCGGTCGGCCGACCAGCCGCGGCCCAACAGGATGTTGGTGGCCTCCATGACTTCGTCGCGCAGGCCGTTGTACAGGTCGTCGTGTACCTGTTCGGTCAGGTCCTCGTCGTTGAGGGTGTTGAGGTCCAGGTCGTCATCGAATTCTTCAGCCATGTCAAAGTCCTAAGGTGTCGCGAGAGCACGCGTGTAGCCGCCTTTCTCACTCCCGCAAAACGAAGTTTCAGCGCAGGCTAACAACTGCCCGCAGGGCTTGGTAAGCCATAACTAAAATGGTAAGTGGCGCCCCCTGTCATAGCTGGCAGATTAGCGACTAGGGGTTGTCGTGACACGACATGTTAACGACGCATCCGGCGCATGCGTTCGCCGCATACCGGGTCGTGCGAACCGAAATCGCGGTCGCGGCCAGACAACCCGCGCACCTGCCACTGCCTACACTGACGCAGCCTGTAATAAGGCCTGCCCCATTTTTCATCGACAGGACTCCATGACCATGAACATAGCGCTGGACGGCAAACCCCATTACATACTTAACGCCACTTGCGACAGCCGCATCGGCACGGTCGCCGCGTTGTCGGGCTTCCTGGCTTCGCGCCGGTGCTACATCACCGAAATGCAGCAGTTCGACGACATCCTGAGCGGGCGTTTCTTCGTGCGCGCGACCTTCTACGGAGAGCCAGGCAAGACGCCCCCCATCGATGGCCTGCGCGAGGGATTTCAGGATGTGGCCAGGCGTGAAGAGATGGAGTGGGCCATTTACGACGGCGAAAAGAAACCGCGCGTGTTGATCATGGTGTCCAAGTTCGACCACTGCCTGGACGACCTGCTGTACCGTCACCGCACCGGCGAACTCAAGATGGAGATCAGCACCGTGGTGTCCAACCACCCCGACCTGCGCAAGCTGGTGGAAGCGCACAACCTACCGTTCATCCATCTGCCGGTGACCGCCGACACCAAGCCACAGCAAGAAGCCAGACTGCTGGAGATCGTGGCGCAGACCGACAGCGACCTGGTCGTGCTGGCGCGTTACATGCAAGTCCTGTCCAACGATCTATGCCGCCAATTGCGCGGGCGCGCGATGAACATCCACCATTCGTTTTTGCCGGGTTTCAAAGGCGCCAAGCCATACCACCAGGCGCATGAACGCGGCGTCAAGCTGACCGGCGCCACCGCGCACTACGTGACGGCCGACCTCGACGAGGGCCCGATCATCGAACAGATCGTGGAGCGTGTCGACCATAGCTACACGCCCGAAAAGCTGGCTGCGGCCGGCCGCGATTCGGAGTGCCGCGCACTGGCCAACGCGGTGCGGTTCCATATCGAGCACCGGGTGTTTTTAAATGGCGGCAGGACGGTGGTGTTTCGCTGAGCCCGATGGACAGGTGTGGGAAGCCCTGACGCTCAGGTACGCCCGAAGGCCGCGAAAAAAGACGTACAGTGGCGACCAGCCCCCTCTCACCGCGAGCGCCAACGGACACCCAATGCTTCAACTCAGGCCCAATTGCGAATGCTGCGACAGCGATCTTCCGCCCGAATCGGCTCAGGCAAGAATCTGCTCGTTCGAATGCACCTTCTGTGCGTCCTGCGCATCGGGCGTGTTGCATGAAAAGTGTCCCAACTGCGGGGGTGAACTGGTGGTTCGCCCGCGTCGCCCAACGCAAAAACTGGCAACCCATCCGGCCTCCACCGAGCGGGTGCGCAAACCGCATGGTTGCGCGGCCTGAGGATTTCAAGACTCGTTTCATGGAGTCCCCGTCGAAACCGTTTGCCATTGACTGGATGGCTGAACGTTTTTCCGGGACCATGCCGCCAACAGTCATCCAGGTTAAGGTCCAGCCGAATGCACGCGCCAGTGTGTTCGAACAGAACCAGGTCCATATCGAAACCTGACCTTCGCCGCTTCGTGCCAGCCCCTCTACAAGTTCAACAACGACCGGAGACACCGATGCACCCCAACCAGAAGACACTGGAGACCTTCTATAGCGCGTTTGCGGCCCTCGACGCCGACACGATGGCGAGCTGTTATGCCGAGGTCGCCGAGTTTCAGGACGAGGTGTTTACGCTGCAAGGCAAGCGCGAGGTGGCCGGCATGTGGCGCATGTTGTGCGACGGGGTCAAAACCAGGGCGCGTGACGACTGGAAACTGGATTTCAGCGGCGTATCGGCCGATGCCACCACCGGCAAGGCCCATTGGGACGCTACCTATCGTTTCACGCCAACCGGGCGGATGGTACTCAACCGCATCGACGGCAGATTCAAATTCGACAATACCGGGCTGATAGTTCACCACCGCGACGTGTTCGACTTCTGGCTTTGGGCCCGGCAGGCACTGGGTACGCCAGGACTGTTACTGGGCTGGACGCCGTTTCTGCGCGCCAAGGTGCAGGCGCAGGCCAAGGCCAATTTGCGCAAGTACCTGGCTGGCAACACATAACAAGAGACAACTCCATGCTGCAACGTTTGAACGACCTCTTCCCTATCCGTTACACCGCTTTTGGCCTGTGTGCCTTAGGGCTGCTGCTGTCTATCTACACCCTGGTGGGTTTTGGCATGGGCGGTTGGTGGGTACCGATTTTGGTGGTTCTGGTGGGCTTCGGGCTATACGACCTGCTTCAGACCAAGCGTTCCATCCTGCGCAACTACCCGGTTATCGGGCACCTGCGTTTCATGCTGGAGTTCGTGCGCCCGGAATTGCGGCAGTACTTTCTGGAGAGTGACAACGAAGCCACGCCGTTCTCGCGTTCGCAGCGTTCGCTGGTATACCAGCGCGCCAAAGGCGACTCGGACAAACGGCCGTTCGGCACCCAGCTCGACGTACACGCGGAAGGTTACGAGTGGATAAACCACTCCATCGTGCCGACCACGATCGCTTCACACCACTTCCGCGTCTGGATCGGCGGTACGCCGGACCTGGTGGCGGCACAAACGGCCGTTACCGGGCTCTGCACCCAGCCCTACCACGCAAGCGTTTTCAACATATCGGCAATGAGTTTTGGCGCACTCAGCGCGAATGCGATCCTGGCGCTCAACGCGGGCGCGAAACGTGGCGGGTTCGCGCACGATACGGGCGAAGGATCGATCTCGGTGCACCACCGGGTCAATGGCGGCGACCTGATCTGGGAAGTCGGCTCGGGGTATTTCGGTTGCCGCAATGACGACGGCAGTTTCAATGCCGAGCGGTTTGCCGCCAATGCGCGCGATCCCCAGGTCAAGATGGTGGAGATAAAACTCAGCCAGGGCGCCAAGCCCGGACACGGCGGCGTACTGCCCGGCCCCAAGGTCACGCCCGAGATAGCGGCCGCACGGGGTGTAACCGTCGGCGTGGACTGTGTCTCGCCATCGTCGCATAGCGCGTTTTCGACGCCGTTGGAAATGATGCATTTCATCACCCGGCTGCGCACCTTGTCGGGCGGTAAACCGACTGGCTTCAAGCTGTGTATCGGTCATCCGTGGGAATGGTTCGCGATCGTCAAGGCGATGCTGGAAACCGGCGTAACGCCTGACTTCATCGTGGTCGATGGCGCCGAAGGCGGCACCGGTGCCGCGCCGCTGGAGTTCACCGACCATGTGGGCTCGCCGTTGCAGGAAGGCCTGCTGCTGGTGCACAACACCTTGCGCGGCGTGGGCCTGCGCGAGCGCATAAAAATCGGCTGCGCCGGCAAGGTGGTGAGCGCGTTCGACATCGCCCGCATGATGGCGCTGGGCGCGGACTGGTGCAACAGCGCACGCGGCTTCATGTTCGCGCTCGGTTGCCTGCAGGCGCAGACCTGCCACACCGGCCATTGCCCGACCGGCGTGTCGACCCAGGACCCGCTGCGCCAGCAGTCGCTGGTGGTGCCGGACAAAACACAACGCGTATTCAACTTTCACAGCATGACGCTGCATGCGCTGAGGGAACTGGTACAGGCCGCCGGGTTGATGCACCCGAGCGACATTACGGCCCACCACATCGTGCGCCGGTCCACCGACCAGAAGGTCAAGTCGCTGGCGCAGTCGATCCTGATTCAGATGCCCGATGGTGCGTTGCTGCGGCCGGACTTGAGCGAACTGCCCATGATTTACCGGCAGTCCTGGCCGCTTTCGTCCGCGCACAGCTTTCTGCTGGAGCTGCCGTGACGAGCGGTTGAACAGCGCGGATTATTTCGGCGCCCTGAGCGTCATCAGGTAGGCAACGATGTCGGCGCGCATCGCGGCATCTCCCATTTTGAAGTCCATCGCCTGCCCCGGCACCAGCAGGCTCGGGTTGGCGATCCAACGGTCCAGCAAAGCCGCATCCCAGGTAAAGTTGCTGGCTTTCAAGGCGGCCGAGTATTCGAATCCGGGCACGCTGCCGGCACGGCGTCCCACCAGACCCGCGTGACGCGGACCGGTATCGTCTTTTTCAACCGTATGACACTCCGTGCAGTTTTTCTGCCAGGCCAGCGCTCCACGGGCCGGGTCGCCTTGCGCGCAGGCGACTTGCGCAAACGATACAAGACAGTAACCGGCCACCGGCAATAACTGAGTGAAAATTTTTACAGGTATGTGGACGGTTGTCATAGGGGGCACCCACTGATTCATGGTTTACGCCAGGCATTTTGAACTACTACGTCCAAAGCCGCGAGTCGTTTACGCAAACGCAGCACTGCGTCGTCTTTGCTCAGCAAACAGGCTTGGTGCGCCACCGAAAGATCGATGAACATCTGGTCGTCGGGGTCGCTGCAATGGACCGCGACGATCGGTGGCTCCGCTACGAGCCGGCTCAAGCGATCAAACCGGCTCAATATGTCACCATGGCTCTTGCCCGGCGGTTGCAACCGGGCCGCAATCCTCGGGTAGGCGAGCACCTTTTCGAATTCCTTGCGCATCGCGCTCGTGGCAAGCCAATGCGCTGCGCCGCTGTCCAGCGCCTGCATGAGGCGCGCGGTCGCGGCATCCTCGAAGACCAGCAAATCGAGAACGACGTTGGTGTCCAGCACCAGAATATCGCGGACGGTAGCGGGAACGACATCCGGCACGCGGGGCTGGCCCACCGGGGCCATCGACGACGTGGTCACGTCAGCACTCAGGAAGCCGATGCAAGCGATGGTGCGTCACCACGCGCGGAACCTTTGACCATGTCGAAGCGGAACAGCCGGCATTCGATCGGCCCGTTCCACATTGGTACGCGGCGCGACTCCTTGAGGCGCATCTTGCCGGGCAGTTTCAGATCCGGTGTAAGCAACCATGCGGTCCAGCCGGCGTAGTTTTTCTTCCAGTGCGATGCCAGTTGAACGAAGAATTCGCCGCCGTCTTCGGTATGCGCCCGCTCGCGGCCGACCGCCGGGGTAGCATCCGCGTGGTCGTTGGGCCCGCCGCGCCGCTGACGCGCAACGCCCGCAAACCCGGCCGCCTCGATGCGTTCGCCATACGGCGGGTTCACCAGCATCACGCCGGGCGTCTCGCCAGGCGGCAACCGTTGCAAGGCGTCGCCGCCGCGAAACTCGATGGCATCGGCAACACCGGCGCGTTGCGCGTTGCGCTGCGCGAAGTCCACCATCCGGTGCGCCACGTCGCTGCCAAAAATATGTGGCCTGTGCGCTGCACCGAGCGGCTTTTGCGCCAGAACCGCGGCATTTTTGATAGCCGACCAGACGTGGTCCTGGAACGGCAACATCTTCTCGAACGCAAACTGGCGCCGGCTGCCGGCCGCGATATTGCAGGCAATCTGCGCGGCCTCTATGGCTATCGTTCCGCTGCCACAACACGGGTCGTACAAAGGCTGCTCGGGATCGTCAGCCCAGCCACTGGCCGCGATGATGGCGGCGGCCAGTGTTTCCTTGAGCGGCGCCTCGCCCTTGTCTTCGCGCCAGCCGCGTTTGAACAAGGCCTCGCCCGAGGTGTCGATGTACAACGACACCGTATCGGTGGTGAGGTGCGCGTAGATGCGGATGTCGGGCCACTGGGTGTTGACGTCGGGGCGCACGCCGCCAGCCTTGGCCCGGAAGCGGTCGCACACCGCGTCCTTGATCTTGAGCGCCGCGAAATTCAGGCTGGTCAACGGGCTGTGTTGCGCCGTGACTTCCACCTTGATCGACTGGCGCGGCGTGAACCAGATTTCCCACGCGACTTCGCTGGCCGCACGGTACAGGTCCTGCTCGTTGCGGTACCGCGCGTGGAAAAGCTGCACCAGCACACGCTGGGCCAGGCGGCTGTGCAAATTGAGCAACATCGCATCGCGCCACGCGCCGTTCACCAGCACACCGCCACGCCACTTCTGCACCTGCGATAACGGCTGGTCGGCGATCCGGGCCACCTCCGCCGCAAGGAAGTCTTCGACACCGGCGGCGCAGGGCAAAAAAAGTTGTAGCTGGTTCATGCCGAAACACGCTGGTCGAGATTCGCGGCCCGGTTCATCACAATGCCCTGCGCAGGCTTGCCGTCGCGATACGCAGCCCCTCGCGGTATTTGGCGACGGTGCGACGCGCACACGCGATGCCCTGCTCCTGGAGCATGTCGGACAGCTGGTTGTCGCTGAGCGGCTTTCGATTGGACTCGGCGTCGATGAACTGCTTGATCAGCGCCCGCACCGCCGTGCTGGACGCATTGCCACCCGACTCGGTACCCAGCCCCGAGCCGAAAAAATACTTGAGCTCGAAAGTCCCCAGCGGCGTGGCCATGAACTTGGCCGTGGTGACGCGGCTGATGGTGGATTCGTGCAGGCCCAATTCGTCGGCGATCTCGCGCAGCACCAGCGGGCGCATCGCCAGCACGCCGTGGATAAAGAAGCTTTTCTGGCGTTCGACGATCGCCGTGCTGACGCGCAATATGGTGTCGAAGCGCTGCTGGATGTTCTTGATGAACCAGCGCGCCTCCTGCAGGCGCTGCTGCAAGGCCGCGTAGTTGGATGCATCGCTGCCATTGCCGCGATGCTGCTTGAGTGCATTGGCGTAGATGTCGTGTACCCGCAGGCGCGGCATCACCTCGGGGTTGATCTGGACGCGAAACCGCAGTTGCGCGCCCTTGCCCACCTTCACCACCAGTACGTCGGGCACCACGATGTTGCGCTCGACATTCACAAAGCGCCGGCCCGGTTTGGGCTCGAGCCGGCCGATCAGCGCGATCGCTTCACGAACCGCCGCATCCGGCGCGCCGCACAGTTGCACCAGGCGTTTTATGTCACGCCGCGCCAGTACGTCCATCGGCTGCGAGCAGATACGCACGGCCACCGCCAGCAGCGCTTGTCGCGGCGCGTCCACGGCCTGTGCGCGTTGCATCACCCGCAACTGCAAACGCAGGCATTCGCCCAGGTCGCTTGCACCTACGCCCACCGGGTTAAACCCCTGCAAGGTACGCAGCGCCACCGTGAAGTGGTGCACCAGCTGCTCCATTTCTTCGTCGTCTCGGGGTCCGAGACCGGTAGCCAGCGTATCGAGCGTATCTTCCAGATAACCGTCTTCATTCAACGACTCGATCAGGAAGCGCAACGCCACCCGGTCTTCCTCGCCCAAGCGCGATGCCAGCGCCTGCGCATGCAGGTGCGACTGCAAGGATTCCTGGGTGCGCGCCAGTTCGCCCGCATCGACCTCGTCGCCTTCGCCCAAGTTGTTGCCATGGGCTTTGGCGTCGCCGCCCCACTCGTTATCGTCGGGCGCCATCTCGCTGGTGCCGTCGCCGTCCCAACTCTGCGCGTCGGCGGCCGACAGCGGCGTAACCTCATCGTCGCTGGACGAAGCACCGGCGTCGGACGCGTAATCGCTGGTCGTGGAGGCGGTGGAAAGCTCGGCTTCCCGGTCCGCCTGGCGCACCGGTGTATCGACCTGGTCCATGCCGAACTCTTCCCGCACCGGCTGGTCTTCGGTCAACTCCAGAAACGGGTTGTCGTCGAGCATCTGGCTCACTTCCTGGCTGAGCTCCAGCGTGGACAGTTGCAACAGCCGGATCGATTGCTGCAACTGCGGCGTAAGCGCCAGGTGTTGCGAGACGCGGAGCGATAAACCCGGCTTCATCTAGAGCGTGTCCAAACTACATCTTGAAGTGTTCACCAAGGTACACACGCCGCACATCGGCGTTGTCGACGATCTGCGCGGGTGTACCTTGGGCCAGCACATGGCCATCGCTGAGGATATAGGCGTGGTCGCAGATGCCCAGCGTTTCACGCACGTTGTGGTCGGTGATGAGTACGCCGATGCCGCGTGATTTCAGGAAGCTGATGATGCGCTGGATCTCGATTACCGCGATCGGGTCGATGCCCGCGAACGGTTCGTCGAGCAGGATGAAGCGCGGCTGGGTCGCCAACGCGCGTGCGATCTCGACGCGCCGGCGTTCCCCGCCGGACAAGGCCAGCGCCGACGATTGGCGCAGGTGGTCGACCCGCAGGTCCTGCAGCAGCGACGTCAAGCGTTGCTCGATGACCGCCGGATCCAGCCCCTGGCCGGACGCGTCGGCCTGCAACTCCAGCACCGCGCGCACGTTGTCTTCAACATTGAGTTTGCGGAAGATCGACGCTTCCTGCGGCAAATAACTCAGGCCAAGCCGTGCGCGCCGGTGAATCGGCATGTGTTCGACCGATCGGCCGTCGATCAGGATGTCGCCCGCGCTGGCCCGCACCAGCCCGACGATCATGTAAAAAGACGTGGTCTTGCCGGCGCCGTTGGGGCCCAGCAAACCCACCACCTCGCCCTTGCCTACCGCCAGCGACACGTCCTTGACGACGGTCCGGCTACCGTAGGCCTTTTGCAGATGCCGTGCCTCCAGCCGGCTGGCCGATGCCGGGCTCTCGACCGGTGCCGACGCGGCCTGTGCCGCAACGGGTGGTGCCTCGATCACCCGGGCGCCATTCACTTCTTGGCGCCTCCCAGGTCGGTGGCGCGGCGCAACACCGGAGAAGGTGACGCGGCGGCGGCGGCCGAAGCCGCGGCTCCGGGGCTACCTGGACGCGATTCATCGAGTCTGGGAGTCAGCATGGTGCGAACCCTCGGAGTGCTTCCGTCCGCGCTGGCCTTGGGCACACCGCCGTCTACCGTCAGAATGCTGGTGCTGTTGTCGTAAACGATTTCGACGCCGCTCATTTCATCGTTAAGCGCGGTCCCGATATACCTGCGCATCTGGGCACGCCGGTGAAACTTGACGACATCGGCCTTGCCGTCATAGTCGATTACCTCACCCTCGCCCTCCATGAATTCGTCCGGGGTACCAGGCTTGGTATCGCGCTTTTGGCGGAAAAACGCCAGCTTGCCCGGCTCCGCCGTAACGATGCCGTACTGGTTACCTTCCGGGTCCTGGCGCACGTCCAAGCGTGCGCCACGGATAAGGATGCTGCCTTTGGTCACCAGGACTTTGCCGGTAAAAACGCTGGTTTGCTTGACGTCGTCGTACCGCAGGGTGTCGGACTCAATATTCATGGGCTTATCGCGATCAGCCTTCTCCGCAAGAGCGGCGCCGCCAAGCACAACACATGCCAGGAAGATGGAAAACTTAAAAAGTGAAGGCTTCATAAAGGCACGAATCTTGCCGTCAAGTTATGCGTTTTGATTGTATCCGGGCTTACCCGCGCTAATAGGCACTAGCCGCCAGAATCCGCTCTGCTGCTCGACCTAATTTGCAAACATCGCCGGATCCAGACTCTGGCCTGAAGCAACGATGGTCCGGGTAATCGCTGCGTCGTTGCGGTTAAAGCGCGCTGCGATATCAGCGCCCGGCGCGCGCTTCGGCGATCAGGTAATCGACCACCTGAAGCGCGCGTGGCATGCTTTTGGCCAAGGTGCCATCGGTGTAGAAGCGGCCGGCCACACCCAGCGCGGGAACGCCTTCGACCTTGTACGCGTTTTGAAGCTGCGTCGCCCGGCTGGCTTTGGTGGCAATCGAAAACGAGTTGAACTGTTCCATGAACTTGGCTTTGTCCACGCCTTGTTTCGCCACCCAGTTGGCAATGCCTTCGCCGCGCGTCAAATCCTGCTTTTCGGCATGGATGGCGGTGAACACCCTGGCATGCAGTTTGTCGACCAGGTCCATCGCTTCCAGCGTATAGAACAGGCGCTGTTGCGGCACGAAGTCGTCGCGGAAACCGACCGGCACGCGGCGCACCGTCACATCCTTGGGGAGACGCCCGACCCACGCGTCCAGCGAGGGTTCGAAAGCATTGCAATGCGGACAGTTGTACCAGAAGAAATCGACCACCTCGATCTTGCCGGCCGGTGCTTCGACCGGCACTTTCTTGTCGAGTATCAGGTAGTCGGCGCCGGCCTCGGGTTTCGCGGCTTGTGCATATGCGGAAGGCAACATCGCCTGGCCCAAAGTAATAGCGGACGCGGCGGCAACGGAAAAATCACGACGGTTCATTCTCAAGTACTCCAAATATTTACGGACGAGTTTTCGATACGACAAGCTAATCCGACAAGCCTAACAGCCAGAAAGTTCAGCGCTGCACCCGCACCAAAGCGGCTTCCATACCCAGCGACTCCAGTTTGTCCTTGGTCCGGTCAGCCTCTTCGCGTTTGTCGAACGGACCGACTCGTACTCGATATACGGTGCGACCGGCCTGCTCACGCTCGGACACCTTGGCTTCGATGCCGCCCAGCGACAACTTGGCGCGCTGGCCTTCCGCGTCCTCGGGCGTACGGTACGCGCCGGCCTGCACGAAATACGAGAACGGATCGACCCCGGTAGCGGATGACCGCGCTTTTGCCAGATCGCCCAAAGGATCCGCCGCCGGCGTGGATGCCTTGGCACCCGTCCTGGCTTCGGCTGGCACCGGAACCGGTGCAGGTGCGGGTGCGGGTGCGATCACGGTAACCGCTGGCGCGGTTTCCACTGCGGCCGCCGGGGTCACCGGCGCGGACGCGGGCACGGCCGCGCGAGCCGGGTTTTTGCCATACAACGGCGCATTCGGATCCCATCCCTTGTTCTTTTTGTCCTCGGCGGCATCCTGGTCGGTAGAACGGCTTTGACCTTTGTTTACAAATGGAATCGGGACCTTGGTGACATAGACCGCCACCGCCAGTGCCGCGCCCAAGCCAATCACGATTCCTATGATGAACCCCAGGAAAGTCCCGCCACGTTGCCGTTTCATGCGTTGCCTTTGTCAACAGATTTCATAGTCGCCCTTATCTTCCGCCAGGGGCGGTTTACATTTTTTGCGGGGCACTGACACCCAGCACGGCAAGGCCGTTACGCAGCACCTGCGCGGTGGCGGCGACCAATGCCAGCCGGGCCAGCCGCACCGGCTCATCGTCCACCAGAATCCGCTCGGCGTCATAGTAACTGTGGTAACAGGCCGCCAGGTCGCGCAGGTAAAAAGTTACGTCGTGAGGCGCAAAGTCTTTTGCCGCTTCGGTCAGCATAGCGGGAAACTTGGCGAGCTCCAGCATCAGATTCAGCGCCGGCTGGCTTTGCAGGACATCGAGCGCCACCCTCTCAAGCGTATGCACATCGCCACCCCAGATCGCCAGAACCGAACAGATACGGGCGTGGGCGTACTGGACGTAATAAACCGGATTCTCGTTGTTCTGCGTCACCGCCAGATCGACGTCGAACACATATTCGGTATCCGGTTTGCGGCTCAGCAGAAAGAACCGAACCGCGTCCTTGCTGGTCCATTCGATCAAATCGCGCAAGGTCACATACGAGCCCGTACGCTTGGATATTTTTACCTCCACGCCGCCGCGCATGACACGCACCATGGTGTGCAAAACATAGTCCGGGTAACCAGCCGGTATCCCCAAGTTGGCGGCCTGCAAGCCGGCACGTACACGCGCGATGGTGCCGTGATGGTCGGTGCCCTGGATATTCACCACCCTGGTAAATCCGCGTTCCCATTTGGCGATGTGGTACGCCACGTCGGGCACGAAGTAGGTGTAGCTGCCGTCGCCCTTGCGCATGACGCGGTCCTTGTCGTCACCATATTCGGTCGAACGCAGCCACAGGGCGCCGTCCTGTTCATAGGTTTTGCCGGATTCCCGCAGCTTCCTTACCGTGGCGTCCACCCTGCCGTCGGTGTACAGGCTGGACTCCAGGTAGTAGTTGTCAAAGCGCACCGCGAACGCTTTCAGGTCCAGGTCCTGCTCGTGGCGCAAATAGGCCACGGCGAACTGGCGAATCGCGTCCAGGTCCTCGATGTCGCCATTGGCGGTCATCTCTCGGTCGTCCGAACGCACGGTCTTGCGCGCCAGGAAGTCGGCCGCGATATCGGCGATGTAGTCGCCGTTATAGGCGGCTGCCGGCCATGACGGGTCGCCCGGTTTGAGCCCCTTTGCGCGTAACTGCGTGCTGTTGGCCAGGGTGGCGATTTGCACCCCGGCGTCGTTGTAGTAGAACTCGCGATACACATCCCAGCCCTGGCTCGCACTGAGGTTGCAGATGGCGTCGCCCAGGGCGGCTTGGCGGCCATGGCCGACATGCAGCGGGCCGGTCGGGTTGGCAGACACAAACTCAACCAGCATGCGCTGGCCGGTAGGTGGTTGGTGTCCGAAACCAGCCCCTGCGGCCAGCACCTCGCGCACGACTTGCTGCTTGGCGGTGGATTTGAGTCGAATATTGATGAAACCCGGCCCGGCGATGTCAATGCCATCGACCCAGGCGCTAAATGCCTCGGTCTCCATCAAGTCGTTACGCAGGTTTTCGGCCAATTGACGCGGATTGGTTTTGAGTGGCTTGGCCAACTGCATCGCAACCGTCGTGGCCAAGTCCCCATGCGCCGCCATTTTGGGCGACTCGAACTGGGCCTTGGCGCCGGCGCCGGGCAACAACTTTTCGAGTACCGCGCTGAGGGCCGATAGCAATTCTTTTTTTACGAACAACATGCCCCGATTTTACGGGCCGCCTGTCGGCGAAATTGCCGCAAGCGGCGTTGTGTGCTGGAATCCCGGGCGGGATTCGCCCCTATCACCTTTATCTACAGGAAACACCATGAATAAATTGCTCACCCTGGTCGCACTTGGTCTGGCCCTCTCGTTCGGAGCCCATGCCGAGGACAAGGCCAAAACCCCACAACAGGAAAAGATGTCCATGTGCAACAAGGACGCCACCGGTAAAAAGGGCGACGAGCGCAAAGCCTTCATGAAAACCTGCCTGAGCGCCAAGAAGGACGCCGCACCCATGGCCGCCGCACCGACCGCCAAGGAAACCCAGCAAACCAAGATGAAGACCTGCAATACGGACGCAGCCGACAAAAAGGGCGCCGAGCGCAAGAAGTTCATGAGCGAGTGCCTGGAAAAAGCCGCTTGAGCAAGCCGCGCGTTCGCGCTCAGGTAATTTCCAGGTCGAGGCCCACCTGGTCCGCTTCAGCCATGATTTGATCGATGGCGCGCGACACGATGGGCTGTTGGTTGATTGCCGACAGCCGGCCTTCGCGCAGCAACCCGGCGACTTCGCGTTCGGATCGTACAAATGCTTCAAAACCGTCGCGGTTGGTGAACAACAGCCGCGTCCGCCGCGGGCTTACCCAGCCCAGGCGGTAATGCCGCAAGACGCCGTTGTCATCGACAAAATCGAACCACTGTCCGCGCGCCAGTTCCTGCGCCTGCTGGTCGAACCCGTCCTGCTGGATTGCCGCCGGCCTCGCGCGCCGTTCATTCAGCGCCTTCATCGCGTCGCGTCCGGCCTTGACTTCGAGTTCGCCCGGACCCGAATCCACCGGCGTGGCTCCGCTGCGCACGCTTCGAATCGCCTTCATGTGCGTGCCGATCAGCAGCCGTGTGAAAGTCGCGCGGTCCTCGCCGTCCCAGTGGATGGCGTCCAGACTACCGTTAAGGTTGCGTACCAGGTCGGGCAACATGGCGACCAGTTTTGCGCGGTCGTCGGAACTGGTCTTGGGTTGGACCGACCAGATCG
>JANYBQ010000168.1 GCA_025360705.1 Betaproteobacteria bacterium
CGCTTGCAGGAAGATGGCCGGCTGCCGTTCGACCCCAAAAGCATCGAGGACACCGGATTCACCCGCAACTGGTGGGTCGGCCTGGCCTTGTTGCACACGCTTTTCGTGCGCGAACACAACGCCATCTGCGACCACCTGGCATCGGTGTATCCGGTGTCCTCGATGCTTTTGGGGTCGAACGGCAGCCGGCCATCTTCCTGCAAGCGCATCTTGCCGCCGGTCCGGCTGCGCAGCCGGTCCTGCGTCTGCTGATCGCTGCCATAAATCTGCGATCCGTCCCACCAGTGCGTGACCTCGTTGATGGCGCTGACAGCGGCTTCCTCGCGTCCGCTCATGCGTGTCGGGTCGGCCTGCGTCTTTCCGATGAACATCTTGGTCTGCCAGTAACGCGCTCGCGCCGGATCGTCCTGGGGCAGCGGAACCTCGATCATGTCGTTGGTGTGGATCTCGCCGTGGTTGATCCAGTCGCCGTTCATGAACTGGATCCACGCGGCGGCCAGCAGGTTGAGAAAAGGCACCTCCTTCATCGCCGCTTCGCCGTTGGGCTGCGAAGGCCGGGAGAACAGCGTGCGGCTGATTTCGCGCGGGTTTGGCGTCAGCAGTTGCAACCCGGTTTCAGGCCGGATCGCGGCAAGCTCCACGTTGCGCAGAAACCGGGTACCGGCCGCGCCTTCCTTCGGATCGGCCAGATTGTTCCAGCTGCCGTCGGCCGTGCGGAAATGCGTGGCGCCCTGCGGCGGCACCTGGCTTCCCGGCTGAAAGCCGGTGAGCACGCCCTTCGGATAACTGCTGCCCAGGTTATGCGCATTCAGCTGCTCCCGCATGTAGGCCAGCGTGAGGATTCCCAGCATTTGCGGGCGGTGGTACCAGTTGGTCCAGACCGCGTCGCGATAACCGGCCACGCGGCCCCAGACGGTGGTGACGACATGCATCACCACCGTGATGACCTCACCAAGCCCGTCGCCAAGGGCGATTCGCAAGCGTCCCATGAGGCCCGGCCCCGGTCGCGCAGGCAGCGGCTCAGGCAAGGTATGCGCAGCCGAAGCAGCGGTTGCCAGCAACACGTCGCGATCGAAATAGTGCAGCTCGGGCACATGCACGTGAATGGCGGCCGTGGCATTGGCACGGGCGAGCGCATGCATGGCCTGCCAATCGGTGTGTTGCGCATCGAACCCCAGCGCCGCGGCATAGTGTTGCGCGGCCGGCTGGTACTGCTCGCTCTGAAAAAACGCCAGTGCCAGCATCGCGTGCACCTCCCCATCGGGACGCCCCGATAGCTCGGTTTCGAGCACACTTATTGCACGCGGAAAGTCACGCTGCTCGAAGGCACGCTTCGCCTCGTGCATAACGTCGGCTTTGCTGGAGATATGCATGGTTGCGGCCTTATCGACAATCATCGCAATGCCCTCATACCGGGAGCCCGCCGCTAAGCCGAACGTCCGGCTTTGGAAGCTCGGGTTTGTCGCCCAGGTACATATTCGCCACGTGATGAACGAAGTCTTCCATCGAGCCACCTTGCCATCCGGCGCACATCTCGGCAACGGTCTGAAGGCCGAGCATGCGATAGCTCTCGGTCTGCGACTCGTCAAACCATTGCTCGGCCGTACTCTGGTGCGGAAAATCCGGATGGGTTTGGCCGTAATTGGCGACGTCCGGCGATTCGTTGCCCCGCAGCATCGGTTTGATGTAGATCAGGCAGCCGTCGCGTGCGCTCGGGTGGACGGCGGAGTACCCGATAGCTGCCACCGCGCAGCGCCGCTTGTGCTTGCGCATGGCGCCCATGGCAGCATCGCCGAACGTGATGGGAATTGCCAGGTCGATGCGAATTTTGCGCAAGGCATTGCCCAGCCCCGCCAGATCGAAATCGGGGTCGCCGCCCGCGTCGATGGCCACGATGCACTGGCAGCGACGCAGCACCATCTCGTACAGACCCAGGTTTTCGAAATGGCCGCCGTCCGAAAGGTAGACGTAGGGGGTCTGGTTCGAGGTCAATCCCAACGCTTCCTTTACCAAGCACAGAATGGGCGAGCGCGGTCCGGCGTGTTTCCAGGTGCGGTTGCCCGCCACGCCGGGATTGCCCAGCCACGCGCCAAGCCGTGCGTTGAGCAGTGTCATGATGAAACCGGCCGCCGGAGACGAGTAGGAGCCCATGCTGGGGCTGGCCGCGGCGCCCGAGATAGCTGCGGCCGTACCCAGCGTGATCCCGCCCCTTCCGCCGTATTGCGACGACGCTCTGTACCCCAGTTCGAAGTTGCCGCAATGCAGGGGCGACACGGTAAAGGGTTGCGCCTTGCGTTGTTGCCAGGCGAGTCGATTGGCCTGCACCAGATTCAACGTGAGGTTGACTACATGCAGCGGCTTTTGCGCGGGGTCCAGCGTATGCATCGCGAAATCGTCCTTGCGGGCAAAGCCGGTGAACTTGTTCGCGTTGCGTTTGGGATTCGACGCACCCAGGTAGGCGCGAACCAACCGGTCCCGGTACATGGCGTGCAGTGAAAATGTGTTGACGTTGATGAATCGCGCCAGCACCCGGCTCAGCAGGAGCAAGGCCACGACGACCAGCACGATGATGAAAGGGTGTGCGCGGGCCAGCATTGCATAGTGGTCATCCCAGGCCACGCGCGCGCCGCCAACCGCGCTCAGGCTCATTTGCGGCAGTCCGCCGATGCCCGGCAGAAGGTGCGCGGCCGACAGCACGAGGTTGGCCGCGATAGTCAGCGCGATCGCCAGCGCCACGATAAATACCAGCGGCGCCACCTGCACCGCAAGCGCCGCGGCAGACCACACTTTGCCTGGATTCCGGGATCCACTGGGCGCGCGCCGGGCCACCATCGTGCTACCGAAAGCACTGGCCCAGGCGCTGAGCGCACCCACCCCTGCAAGCACGCGCGGCACCCAGGATTGCCAGTCCATCACCCATTTCGGGGCTATCAGCACCGTGCCACATGCGACCAGCCACACGGCGCAGAACATCAGCATGCCCGCCAGACTGCGCGACATCCACTCGCGGTCCTCGTCTTTGAGAATGCCGCTGGACAAGCCCACGAACAGCACCGTGCCGAGTACATATCCCATAAGAATGGAAGGCGGCCCCACAGTGACGTATTCGGCCCAGGACATGGCAGCGTCCGGGTTCGGGCTCCACAGCAGGAAATTGGCCGTAACCCAGATCGACAATCCGGTGCCGGCCGCCATCAGAAAAATGGCCAGAGCCAGTGGACTAAACAGTTTTCCGGAGCGCGCAGAACGCCTGGCGACGAGCAGGTAGGCCAACCATGCCAGTGCGCTGGGCACCAGGGCCGCCAGAAGCTGGCGGTCCAGGCTGCCTTGACCGGAAAACCCGCTTCCCAGGTAATACAGCGAGTCGAACGCGATATATGCCAGGACAGCCCCGACCAGCGGCATCAGCACACGGGCCATGTATTCCGCGCGCGTATGGTCCACGTTGCCGACGCCCGGCATGTAGCGCAAGGTATTGAACAGGGCGATGGCGAACAGGGCACCGCTGAACAAGGGTAAGCCGTACTGCACCACCCAGGCATGGCTCACGACATCGAGCTCGGGACTTCCGTAGTTTGGCGCTCCGGGCGGTGACCCGGCGAAAATGACCGCGCCAAACAACCACTCGGGCAACACCAGCAGCGATAGGTACAGGCGCGGCAGCATCAGCATGGCCATGAGCAGCGGCAGCAGCACAATCCAGATAAGCAGCAGGTTTCGCACGATGGTGGCGGCCAGGGTCCAGGTATCCCCGGACAGCATCCCGACCTTGGGCGACATGTAGCTGTTGTAGTCCCGCAGATGCGCGATCGGGTCGGGTGTACCCGGTGCAAGCGGCTGCGCCGGCTCGGCGGGTTGCGCATCCGGCCGCAGCCGGGGGATGACGTTTTGCAGTCCCCCCGCGCGGCTCGACCAGGCCGTCAGCCAGCTTCCGATAAACCCACCCCCTGAAACCGTTGACAAATAGTCGAAGCCTTGCAGAACCCCATGCTGCGCCAGCCCCTGAATTGCGCCGAGCGCGAATGTGGCGCTGCGGATGCCGCCGCCCGAAATACACAATGCGCTGAGGGCGTGCGGCTCACATTGGACTTTGGCGAATAGTTCCTGGGTACCGTTGCTGACAAAGTCCGTTCCAGGCCGCAAGGCGTGGTAC